>DATHBC010000108.1:0-4918 GCA_035296345.1 Pyrinomonadaceae bacterium
AACGGTTTAAAAGTCGCTTTTCAGAAAGTTTTCGAAGATAAAAAGCCGCGCACTTTCTGGGGTTATCCGTGTGAGGACGCCGAAACGGGCGAAAAAACATTCTGGGATTACACCGTCAGCGAGATTGAAGGCGAAATTCTGCTGCTCTCGGCGGTCGAAGTCACAGACCGCGTGCGCGGCGAGCGCAGCCTGCAAGCGGCGGTCGAAGAGGCGCGCCAATCAGCCGGTCGCCTGCAATCGGTAGTCGCGCAGATGACCGACGGCGTGATTGTTTTCGACGCCGACGGCGAGCCGGTTAAAATCAATCAAGCGGCGCAGGACTTACTCGGCGAAGCCGCCGCCATTTTCCAGCCGAAACGGAAAAAAACGAAAAGGAAAACGCCGCTCATCACGCGGCTCGACGGAAAAGTTTTTCCGCCGGGGAAATACCCGTGGCAACTGGCGTGCGCTAAGGGAAAGGAAAGCTCCAACGTCGAGATGCGCGTGCGCCGCCGCGCCGACAGCGAAGCGATTATCTGCATCAACGCCGCGCCGCTGCTCGATAAAGACGAAAACGTTTCCGGCGCGGTCGTCGTTTTGCACGACATCACCGAAGTCAGAAAGCTGATTGACGAGCTGCGCGAGGCAAACCGGCGGCTGGAAGAATACAACCGTCTGAAAGCCGAATTCGTCGCCAATATGTCGCACGAGCTGAGAACGCCGCTCACCGCGATTATCGGTTTCGCGCAGCTCATGCAGATGAAAACGAGAAAAGGCGAGTTTTCGCGGGAATCGGTCACGGACGGCTTGGAGCGAATCCTGCGTAACGGTCGGCATCTGCTCACCCTGATTGACGAGGTTCTGGATTTATCGAAAATCGAAGCCGGACGCCTGAGCCTGCATCTCGAACATTTCGACATTCCCGAATTAATCGAAAAAACTTTCGGCAATCTGGAATCCCTGGCGCTCGGCAAAAATCTGAAATATCGCCTGAAAGTTTCCGGCGAGTTTCCGTTTGCCTACAGCGACCCGGCGCGCATCCGGCAGATCTTGCTGAACTTAATCTCGAACGCCATCAAATTTACCGACGCCGGTTCAATCGACGTCGAGCTGCGCAGCGAAGACAGACAAAAATGGCAAGTGCTCGTCCGCGACACGGGAATCGGCATCAAGGCGGAAAATATCGACAAGGTTTTCGAGCGTTTCCGGCAGGTTGACGGCTCATACACGCGCGCGGTCGGCGGTTTCGGGCTGGGTTTGTCGATTTCACAACAGCTCGCCGGTTTGCTGGGCGGCGCGATAACGGTCAAATCCGATTATAAAAAAGGCTCGACGTTTATTCTGACTCTGCCGTTTGAAGTGCCGCAGGCGCGAAAAACTCTGGTTGCCGTTTCGGCGCAGCAGCGGGCGCTGCAGCCGCAGGAGATTTCCGTTTTAGTCGGAGCGCGCGCCGGAGAAAAAGATAAATCCGCCGAATCCGGCGCTGTCGCGGCGGCGGACGAGAGACCGCTTATTCTGGTCATCGACGATATTCCCGATTCGACGCGTCTTTTGACCGAAACGCTGCAAAACGCCGGTTATCGCATCAGCGTCGCGCACAGCGGCTCGGAAGGAATTCTGCTGGCGCGCCAGCTTCACCCAATCGCCGTCACGCTCGACGTAATGATGCCGGGAATGGACGGCTGGCGCGTGCTGCAGGCGATGAAAAGCGACGCGCAGCTGGCGCAGATTCCGGTCGTCGTCGTCTCGATTGTCGATAACAAACCGCTCGGCTATCGTCTGGGCGCGAGCGGTTATCTGGTCAAGCCCGTCGAGCCGAGCAATCTTTTAAACACGCTCAACACCGTCATGACCGTGCCCGCGGGCAGCGGCGGCGACAGCTCCAACGAATATATCCTGGTCGTGGACGACGAGTACGGCGTGCGCGAGCTGCTGCTTTCCGCGCTCAAGCAGGGCGGCTATAAAACGCGCAGCGCGGCGAGCGGCGAGCTTGCCTTTTCGATGGCGACGAAGCATCCGCCGCTGGCGATTCTGACCGATTTGCATATGCCGGGCGGCATGAGCGGCTTTGAATTGATTGCGCGCCTGCGCTCGGAGCCTGCGACGGCGCACACGCCGATTGTCGTCGTCACGGGGAAAGATTTGCTGGCTGAAGACAGGCATTTTATCAGCGGGCAGATTGCCGACGTCATTCGCAAAGGCGATTTGATGCTCTCGAATCTGGACGAAAGACTGCGCGAGACGCTCAAAGAAATAGGAGTAGAACCGACAAATGGCAAAGATAATGCTGGTTGAAGACGCCGCCGACACGCGCGACCTCATCACACAGATTCTCGGCATGGAAGGACACACCGTCGATTGCGCCGAAACGGGTGAAGAGAGCATTACGAAAATTCAGGCGCTGCCGCTGCCGCCCGACGTAATCCTGATGGATATGAGCCTGCCCGGCAGGCTCAGCGGTCTGGACGTCGTGCAGTTTCTGCGCGCCGATTCCGCTTTCGACCGGACGCCGATTCTGGCTCTGACCGCGCATGCGCTGGTCGACGACCGCCGCCGCTCGCTCGAAGTCGGCTGCGACGAGCACATCACGAAACCGATTTTCGATTTGAAGGAATTTGCCGAAATCGTTTCGCGCTACGCCGAACAGGGCAGGAAATAGTGCAAAACGCAAGGTCGAAAATGTTCCGGGAATCGGAATACCTGCGCTGCCGACCGGCGTTCCCGCCCCGGGCTTTGCCGAAGAAATCAACCGCCGGGACCGGAAAAACGCGGGTCTCCGCCCGCATTGCGGCGGCGATATTTCCGGGGATTTTGAGAGAAAGGGGATAATTAGCGAAAGGAGTTTCAGTTATGCGTAAAGTTGTGCTCGGACTCGGTATCAGTCTGGACGGTTATATCGCGCGCAAAAACGGCGCGGTCGATTGGCTTTCGATGGATTGGGATTACGATTGGACGGCGTTTTTTAAAACCATCGACGTGGTTCTGATGGGGCGAAAATCCTGGGACGCGGCGCTCGCGATGAGCGCGCCGGAGCCGAAATCGAAATCCGAAAAGAAAGCCGAAGCCTCGAACCCCTATGCCGGAATGGAAACTTACGTCTTCTCGAAAACTTTAAAGGAAAGCGGCGCGGAAGGCGTCGAAATCTTTTCGGGAAACCTGGCGGAGTTCGTCGCCGGTCTGAAAGCGAAAGAAGGCAAAAACATCTGGCTTTCGGGCGGCGGCGAGCTGGCGAAAAGCTTTCTGGACGCGGGACTGGTCGACGAGATTTATCTCGGCGTGACGCCGCTTCTGCTCGGCTCGGGCTTGCCGCTTTTTCCCGAACTAATTCGCGAAGTCCCGCTCCGCTTTGTCTCCTGCAACGTCTGCCGCCACAAAAAGGAAGACAACGCGATGCTCGAACTCGTCTATGAAGTGAAAAAAGGGTAATAAAATGCAAAACGCAAAGTGCAAAATGCAAAATATTAGGATTTAAGATTCGGAATTAAACTAATCCTTCCATTTTGCAGTTTGCATTTTGCGTTTCGCATTAATATACGTTTTGCATTTTTTACGTCTTAAATTAATTTTGAAATATGAGTATTGCGACCAAAACGGGCGATAAGGGAAAGACCGCTTTAATCGGCGGCGAGCGGGTTTCAAAAGCGAATTTGCGCGTCGAAGCCTACGGGACGATTGACGAGCTGGGCGCGCAGATGGCGTTTGCGCGGTCAATCTGCGGCAGCGACGAAATCGACGAGCTGACCAAATCAATCCAGCGCGAATTGTTTATGGTTTCCGGCTCGCTCGCCAATCCCGATTTTTCGGACGCGCCGAAGCCTTATGTCACGCCCGAAATGATTGACCGGCTGACGGCGGAAGTCGCGCGCATCGAGAAAATGGAAGGCATTCTGGCTGATTGGAGCTTGCCGGGCGAGGTCTCGAGCGCCGCCGCTTTCGACATCGCCCGAACCGTCTGCCGTCGCGCCGAACGCTCGGTCGTGCGCTTGCAGGAAACGGGCGAAACCGTCGATGCGCAGGTCGTCACTTATCTTAATCGCCTCTCGGATCTGCTTTGGCTCATCGGCAGATTTCTGGAATTGAAAGCCGGTGTGGATTCCCGCCTGAGAGACGAAGAACACGAGGGAAACAAATGGTCGCGGGCGTGGTAAGTCTTTAAATGCAAAGTGCAAAATGGAAAATGCAAAATATTAGGAAGAAAGATTCGGAATTAAATTAATCCTTCCATTTTGCATTTTCCATTTTGCACTTTGCATTTTCGACGTTGCAAAAATCGGGATTTTATGCGTTCATACTGACAGCAAAAGTCCTGAACATGAAAGAAGCATCCGTTTTACAACTCCAACCGAAAATTCATACCCGCTCCGAAGCTCTCGTTTTTCGCGTCAAAGCTTTTTTGCTGCAATCGCGGCGCGGCGCGGAAAATCTCTTCGATTCCGGCGTTAAAAGTTTTCCGAAAACCTTTGAATTAGCGAACCAGCCAATCGTCGGCGAATCGAAAACCGCGCTCTGGACGGAGAAAGACCGCGCGGAAATGCCGCTGATGGCGGGCAAGATTCACAATCTGCGGCTGGCTATAGCCAATCTGAACGGCGCGGAAATTTCGGCAAACCAGACGTTTAGCTTCTGGAAGCAAACCGGGCGCGCCACGCGCCGCAGAGGTTTCGTGCGCGGTCGCGAGCTGCGCGAAGGCTGCGTGATTCCGAACGTCGGCGGAGGTTTGTGCCAGCTTTCCAACGCGCTTTACGACGCGGCTTTGCAGGCGAATTTCGAAATCGTCGAGCGTCACGCGCACACGCAAATCGTGCCCGGCTCGCTCGCCGAAAAGGGGCGCGACGCGACCGTTTTCTGGAATTACGTCGATTTGCGTTTCCGCTCGTCACACGCTTTTCGCATCGAAGCCGAGCTGACGGCGACGCATCTGATTGTGCGTTTCCGCAGC
>DATHBC010000109.1:0-4889 GCA_035296345.1 Pyrinomonadaceae bacterium
TCTGCGGCTAAATTTTCTTAACTAGCTGAAATCGACTCGATTTTCGCATTTTTATAACGATTCTGATACATCGGAAAACGCGCCGTCAGTTCCGCGACCTCGCGTTTCACACGCTGGCGGACTTCTTCCGATTCCGGCTCATGAATCACGGAAGAAATCAGCGCGGCAATCTCGCGCATCTCGGCTTCTTTCATACCGCGCGTCGTCAGCGCGGGCGTTCCCAGGCGAATGCCGGAAGCGATAAACGGCTTGTTCGGGTCAAACGGAATCGTGTTTTTGTTGACCGTGATGTGAACCTCGTCCAAAGCCTTTTCGGCGACTTTTCCGGTAATTCCCTTGCCGTCCATAAAGACGTCGACCAGCATTAGATGATTGTCCGTGCCGCCGGAAACGATGCGTAAACCCTGATTTTGCAGCTCGGCGGCGAGCGCCTGCGCGTTTGCCAGAACCTGCTGCTGGTAGGCTTTGAAATCTTCCTTCAGAGCTTCGCCGAAAGCGACGGCTTTCGCCGCGATGATGTGCACCAGCGGTCCGCCCTGCACGCCGGGAAACAGGCGTTTATTGACTTCGCCCGCGTATTCTTCGCGGCACAAAATCAAGCCGCCGCGCGGACCGCGCAGGGTTTTATGCGTCGTCGTCGTCACATAATCGGCGTGCGCAACCGGCGAGGGATGAAGCCCGACCGCGACCAAGCCGGCAATGTGCGCGATGTCAGCCATCATTTTCGCGCCGACGGATTTGGCGATTTCGCCGATTCTCCGGAAATCAATCGTGCGCGGGTAGGCGCTCGCGCCGCAGATAATCAATTTCGGCTTGTTTTCTTCGGCGATGCGCTGCAGCTCGTCGTAATCAATCGTCTCGGTTTCGCGACTGACGCCGTAATCGGCGACCTTGTAATTCAAGCCGGAAAAATTCAGCGGATGCCCGTGCGTCAGATGCCCGCCGTGCGAGAGATTCATGCCTAAGATTTGGTCGCCGTGTTCGAGCGCCGCGAGCAGCACGGTCATGTTCGCCTGCGCGCCCGAATGCGGCTGCACGTTGGCGTGTTCCGCGCCGAAAAGCTGTTTGGCGCGCTCAATCGCCAGATTTTCCGCGACATCGGCAAACTCGCAGCCGCCGTAATAACGTTTTCCCGGATAACCTTCGGCGTATTTGTTCGTAAAAACCGAACCCATCGCTTCGAGCACCGCCTCGCTCACAAAATTCTCCGACGCGATTAATTCCAAACCGTCCGCCTGCCGCCGCACCTCGCTGTCAATCGCCTCCGAGATAATCGGGTCGGCTTCCGCTAAACCTGCCGTAAAAAAATTGTTCATTTTTTTTATCTTTTCCTTGTTATAACCTTTCGTCTCGTACAATATTTTTGGTGATTCGTACCTTGTGCATATACTAAATTACAATTCTCACAGATTATTTTTACTTCTTCAAAATGAATTTTGGCTTGATGCACAATTAAATTTTCTTTTGTTGAAAGATCTATATTACAGAAATTACATCTATATGAAAGAGTTGTTCTTTTACTTATTGATTTTGTTAATTTTCCACTCTTTGATTTTTTAAGTTTTCTTCCCTTACCTTTTCGCTTTACACAGTGATGATCTACACTCGGCTCATATACAAGATTACAATCTTTGCAGACAAAATTTAATTTTTTGTTTCTTTTTTCTTTTAACTTTTCTGTTGTTGCTATCTTTTTTTGAGTTCCTGTGAGCTTGTCTTGTTTCCTCTTCAAAAGATTTTCCCTATATAATTTAGATTCTTCAGGGGTAAGAATTTGAACTAACAGTTGCTCTTCTTCAACATTTTCTGATTTTTTTATAATTATTCGTTTTCTTGTTCGGACTTGGAATATACCTCTTGCTTGCAGTCCTCTTCTCTCTCCTGCCTAAGAATTTTCCGGATTTTTTATACATTTTGAATTACAACACTTTAATTTTGCTTCGTAGCCAACTTTCAATCTCGTCAACTTTCCAAACGTCCGATTCGATTTTTAAACAAAGTTCGATTATCTCGCTTGTCTGAGCAATAATTTTATACCCATTTCTTTTCAAAAAGAGCTGCGTCAGAAAAGTTGCCGTGCGTTTGTTTCCGCCTTCCCACGGGTGATTTTTTATCAAACCTAATAAAAGAGTTGCCGCCTGGCGAAACAAATCCGCGTTTTCATAAATCGCTGCGTGCTGCGGTCGTGTTAAAGCTGATTCGACCAAAGTTTTGTCAAAAACCCCGAAACGAGTTTCTCCGGCTTTCCGCATATAAAGAACATGAAATTTTACAGCCTCTGCGACGGTGAGATAAACATATTCGTCAATCGCCAATTTTTTTCAACTCCTCGTTAAATTCGGGAAAATCAGCCAGAAAATCTTCGACGTCTTTTTCATCCTCATCCGTATAAGAAATTATTTCGGATTCCATTTTTCCATCTCGTAAGGTCAGAGTTACAAAAGATTTTTCAGGCAAACCATGAGAGAGAGCAAAATCTTTCGGAATCTCGACCACTAAGCTGTCAAAATTTTGTTTCTCGTTTTTTGATTTCTCACTCGCTTTAATCATTCTGATTCTCCAGCTCGCTGATTTTCTCGACTCTTTTCTGATGTCGCCCGCCTTCGAATTCGGCGTCGAACCAGGCGCGGACGATTTTCGTGATTTCTTCTTCGGGCAGAACGCGCGCGCCGATGGAGAGGACATTGGCGTCGTTGTGCCGGCGGGCGAGGCGCGCGGTTTCCTCGTTCCAGGCTTGTGCGGCGCGGACGCCTCGTATTTTGTTTGCCGCAATCGCGATGCCGATGCCTGAGCCGCAGACGACGATTCCCTGCGCAACTTCGCCGTCGCGGATGGCTCTGCCGACTTTCGCGCCGAAATCCGGGTAATCGACCGAATCCAGCGAGGCGGTCCCGAAATCTTCGTATTCGACGCCGATTTCGTCTAAAACTTTTTTGATTTTTTCCTTTTCTTCAAATCCGGCGTGGTCTGAGCCGATGGCGATTTTTGGTCTGGTCATTTGTCGTCGTGTCCTCGCGTCAGTTGTTTTTTGATTTTAGCCGAAATCTTTATTTTTAGAAACAATCGCAAAGGGCGAATGACAAAGGACGCGAGAACGAACACCGTAAAAACGGAAAAG
Source organism: Pyrinomonadaceae bacterium (assembly GCA_035296345.1). Taxonomy (GTDB): domain Bacteria; phylum Acidobacteriota; class Blastocatellia; order Pyrinomonadales; family Pyrinomonadaceae; genus JALZHR01. The sequence continues at coordinate 3,119 of DATHBC010000109.1, forward strand.
AACCGCCGCCGGCTTCCCCTTCCGGTCAAACGGTTCTCTTCCTTAACCTTCTCTTACTCGTTTCGATTAAAAACGATTATGAGCGGTTTGAGCGTTTTTTATCTTATAAACCGAAACGCTTTTTGTCAAGCATTATTAAATTTTTAAGTTGATTTCATAAAACTATTGAAAGTTATTAATTTTTATTTGTGCGATTCGTGCGTTTTGTATAAACTAAAATTGAATAAGAATTAGTAAATCCATGCTGGAACTAAACGGCTTAACGACAAAGGAAGTAGCGCGTCTGTGCCGCGTCAGCGACGCCACGGTCAAACGCTGGGAAGAAGCCGGTTTGCTGAAATCCGAGCGCACGAGCGGCGGACACCGGCGTTTTCGCGCCGAAGAAGTGGCGCGTTTTCAGCGGCGGCAAAACGTCGGCGCGGAAATGGCGGCGCGACGCGGCGGCGAATCAGCCAGGGCGGCGCTGCGCCGTCGCCGTATAAAAAAGAGCTATTCGGGTTCTTTGCTGCTGCATTCGCTGCTTGCCGGGCGCGAGGACGAAGCCGCAAACATTCTGATTGGCGCTTATCTGCGCCGCAATTCGCTCGCGCAGATTTTCGATGATTCGGTCTGCCCGGCGATGCGCCGCGTCGGAGAGCTGTGGTTTGACGGCGAGATAAACGTGGCGCAGGAACATCTCGCCACGCGCGCCGCGTATAACGCGATTTACAGGCTCAGGGAATCGGTCGCGCCGGTCGTCCCGGAAATAAACGAGCGTCTCGCTTTCTGCTGCACAATCGAAGGCGATTTTCACGAGCTGCCGGCGCACCTGGCGCAGATGACTCTGGAAGCCGAAGGCTGGGAAACGATGAACTTCGGCGCGAACACGCCGCTTTACTCGCTGACGGACGAGGTTTTGTATCATTCGCCCGAGGTCATCTGCATTTCGGCGGCGATGATTGCCGATTACGAACGGCTGGCGCGCGATTACAAAGAATTTCGGGCGCGCATCGCGAAGCTGAAAACTCCGGTCGTTTTAGGCGGCAAGGCTTTTGCGGACAAGCGCGTGCGGGCGCGTTTTCCCGCCGAGCTTTACGCGGCAAATTTCACCGAGCTTGCCGGATTCGTTAAAGGTTTGGCGGCAAAATAGTTAAATTTCACCACCGCAGACAGCCAACCGCACGCTCGTCGAAGTTTACGAACCCGCGGCGGCTGTTCCTGATTCCGAACCGGAAAATCTCTCTGCGTTCTTTGCGAAAACTTTGCGTTCTTTGCGGTTTGAGAAAGATTCTTAACGCAAAGGGCGCAAAGTTTTCAGACGCGAAAGACACAGAAAGAGAGAGCATTTTACTTGCCGCAGGCAACCAAATCGCGGCTCGAATCTCTAAAAATATGACAGCTCTTCCCGAATAATCCGTCTTTGGAGAAAGTCTTTCTATGCGAATCCGATATTTTCTGCCCGTCGTTCTGGCAGCTTTCCTGTTTTCCGTTTCCGCTTTTGCCGCGCCTTCCGGTAAAGCCGGAGAATTGGCGCTTCGAGCCGCGTCCGAAAATCAGGCTGAAGCCGCCGCCGCCGTCAATCAGCTTCGCGCGCTCGGGCAGGCGGGCTTGGACGCGCTGTTTGAAACGCACGCCGCGGGCATCAGGCGTTTCCGCGAAACGGGCGAGGCAAGCGCGGAATGGAAACGCATCGCTTTCGCCCTTGACGGCGTGGCGATGCAAAAGGACGCCTACGCCGCGCAATTGTTCTGGCAGACGGATTTGGAACAGGCTCAACTGGCGGCAAAAGCGC
>DATHBC010000110.1:0-3158 GCA_035296345.1 Pyrinomonadaceae bacterium
CAGGCTCGATAGAATCTGGGTTGATTACGACGTCACCGAAGGCGGCAGAAACGGGATGCGCATTCACACCAAATTTACCGTCTACGGAATGAAAAACGTCCCGTCCTATCTGGCGATTTATTTTGAAACGAGCAACGGCAAACGTCTGCGCGACAACAATAAAAACTTTTACAGCTCGGCGGGCGACGTCGCCGTCTACAAAGAGCTGAGCATCGGCTTCGACCCGGGCGTTTACGAGGATTTGGCAGTCTTTATGCCTTATGACGAACTGGATTTGCCGGCGGGCGAATACAATTTGCGAATGGCGGTTCAGTTGATTTATAAAGCCGGCGGATTGATTGAGCATCTGACTTATGAAAGCTTCGTCTTTACGCAGCCGGAAAAGACGACGCCCGTGACGCCGACCCCGGCGACCGTCAACGAAGCGCCGCTGCCGCCCTCGGACGGCGACGTAAGCCCCGATTACAAAGCGACCGTCGAAAAAGTCTGGGTCGAATACGACGTGACCGAAGGCGGCAAACGCGGAATGCGCATCCACGTCAATTTCACGGTTCGCGGTCTGAAAGGCGTCGAATCTTACCTGGCGATTTATTTTGAACGCCGGAACGGCGCCAAATTATTAAACACCAACCCGACCTATTCCAGCAAAAACGGACAGCTTGCCGTCTTTAAAGGCTTGAAGCCGGGATTTGAACCGACCGTTTACGAAGACGCGCAACTGTTTCTCCCGTACGAAGAAATCAAAATCGGGAAAGGCGTCCACGACATGAAAATGGTCATCAACCTGATTTACAAAAACGGCGATTTGTTCCAGCATATCGGCTCCGAAGAATTCGTCTTCACCCGCAAGCAGGAACTGCCGGTGCAGTAAAAACAGCAGTAAAACGCAAAAAGGGAAAAGGCGAGAACATTAAAATTCTCGCCTTTTTTCTTTTTTTAATCAAAATGCGGACGAGAAGAATCGAACTTCCACTCCCTCACGAGAACAGGCTTCTGAGACCTGCGCGTCTACCAGTTCCGCCACGTCCGCGACGCAAAAAGAAACTATACAATTTCAGACGGGTAAATGACAAGTTGCCGTGCGACGTAAAGAGCGAAATGCGGTTTAAAGCCTTTTGCGGTTTACGATTTTCCGCCGTTTCTTTTATCATTTAAACGATGACGGAAAATTTGGCGGAGCGGCTGGCAAAAGTCAGAGACAAAATCGCGGCGGCGGCGCAGGCGGCGGGCAGAAGCGCCGACGAGATAACTTTGATTGCCGTCAGCAAAACTCACCCGGCTCCGGTTTTGCGCGAGGCAATCGCGGCGGGAGCGGGCGTTCTGGGCGAAAACAAAGTTCAGGAAGCCGAAGAAAAAATCTCGGAAATCGGGCGCGAAAAAGCCGTGTGGCATCTTATCGGTCGTCTGCAATCGAACAAGGCGCGCAAAGCCGCGCGGCTTTTTGACGCGATTCACACGCTGGATTCAATCGAACTCGCCGCCCGCCTCGAACGTATCTGTATTGAAGAAAATGTTTCGACGCTTTCGGTTTTCGTGCAGGTCGATTTGGCGGGCGAGGCGACAAAAGCGGGAATCGACGAAAACGCTCTGCCGGAATTAATCGAATATCTGCGCGGCGCTTCGTGCGAGCGTTTGAAGCTGGAAGGCTTGATGACTTTGCCGCCGTTTTTTGAAGATGCCGAAAAGGTTCGACCGTTTTTTGCCCGGCTGCGCGAGCTGCGCGACCGCTTTGCGCCCGGCGGCAAGCTTTCGATGGGCATGAGCCACGACTTTCGGGCGGCGATTGAAGAAGGCGCGACGCACGTGCGCGTCGGGACGGCGATTTTCGGCGAGAGAAATTACGCAAATCGCTGACTGTGCGACGCTCGGCGTTTATCGAAATTATGTTTTTAACCAGATTGATTTATCCGATTATCGGCAGCATCGTTTTTTACGCGATGCTTGTTTTCATCGCCCTTATGCTGCTGCGTTTGATTTTTAATTATTCCGACCCGAACCCTTTCGGCAGAATAGGCAGATTTTCCTACCAGCTCAAAAAGCGAACCGACCGTTTCGTTTATCCGGCGGCGCGGCTTTTGGCTAATTTCCGCATCGACCCGCGATATGCGCCGCTCGTCACGATTTTAGTTTCCGCGATTCTGGCTTATTTCGCCCTGCAAATCGTCGGAAATGTTTTTTTTATTATCGACGTCCTGACGGAAGGCATCAGAACCGGCAACGTCAAATGGATAATCGGAATCCTGCTTTACGCCTTGCTGAGCGCGTACGTTCTGCTTATTTTTATACGCTTTATTTCGTCCTGGTTCGTCTTTACGCGAAACACGTTTTTCGGCTTTGTCAGGAAATTGACCGACCCGGTTTTGCTTCCGCTCCAGCGCCTGATTCCGCCCGTCGGAATGTTTGATATTTCGGCGATGATTCTTTTGATTTTTATTCAACTGCTGCAAATGATGGTTTTGCGCGTGTTCGAAATTTCTTGATTGATTCAACTGACGGAGAAAAATAACGCGCTCGTCTTTAACGTCAGGGTCGTGCCGCGAGCTTCGAAAAGCGAGATTGCCGGCAGCCACGACGGCGCGCTGAAAGTCCGCATCGCGTCGCCGCCGGTCGACGGCGCGGCAAACGCCGAGCTCATCAGGATTTTGTCAAAGACGCTCGGCGTTTCCAAAAGCGCGGTCGAAATCCTGAGCGGGCAAAGCGCCAGAACGAAACAGGTGAAAATTTCCGGCGTCAGCCCGCAAGATTTTTTAAAGCTGGCAGGCGGCGGCGAACGGATTTAATAATAAGTATTATCGCGCGGCTGAAAAGGCTGAATTTGATTGTCGCAAAATCGGCGTGATATATTGCCTTTTTCACTAATTCTTAAAATTCAGTCAATAAAGAGGAAAAAACAAGAATGTCGGGACATTCCAAGTGGCATACCATCAAGCACAAGAAAGGCGCGCTCGACGCCAAGCGCGGCAAAATTTTTACCAAGCTGATTAAGGAAATCACGGTCGCGGCGCGAACCGGCGGCAGCGGCGACGTCGACGCCAACGCGCGCTTGCGGAAAGCGGTCAACGACGCCAAAGCGCAGAATATGCCGATTGACACGATTACGCGCGCCATCAAGCGCGGCACGGGCGAGCTGGAAGGCGTCAATTACGAGGAAATCACAT
>DATHBC010000111.1:0-4648 GCA_035296345.1 Pyrinomonadaceae bacterium
GCGCTTTTCCAATCGCTTTTGGCCAGATGAACGCGCGCCTGCGCGAAAACGGCGAGCGCCTCGGGCAAGCCGCCTTTAAACGCCTCGCGCGTTTTCTGCGTCCATTTTACCGCCTCGGTGTCCTCGCCCGTGTCGCGCAGAATGTCGATGATATTCAAATAAGCGCGCTCGCTGTTTTCCTCGCCCGCGTATTTTTCGATAAAACGCTGGTAGCGCGTTATCGCTTCTTTCGGCTTGTTGACGCGCGAGTAGGCGCTTGCCGACTGGCTCAAGCCGTCGCGGGCGAAGGCGTCTTCGGGAAATTCCGCCGCGACGCGCTCGAACCATTTTATCGCCTCGTTGAAATTGTTTTCCAGAGCGTAGCCGCGACCGATTTGGTAGAGAGATTCAGGCAGGTTCGGAGATTGCGGAAATCGCTCGACGATTGCCGTAAAATGCAGGCGGGCGTCGGGAAAATCCCGGTTGAACTGGTAAATTTTCGCGCGCCGGAAATGTTCCATATCGGCAAGGCGCGGCGCGGTTTTCCCGAAAGCGCCTTTTTCGCTGTCCATTTCGTCCAGGCTTTTGGCGGCAATCAAAGCGAAATCGTCGGGCTGCGCCGGGTTCGGCAGATTCGTCATGAGCCTGTTAAAAATCTCGCGCGCTTCTGCCGCTCTGCCGCTTTGCAGGTGGCTCAGACCAATCAGGGCGAGGTTTTCGCGGCTCGTTTCGCCGGACGAAACGACCGCTACTATCGGCTTTGATTTATTATCGGTGATAACGGCTGACGGCTTTTCGCCGGCGGAAAGCTGCCGGATTGCCGCGTCGAAATCCTTGCTTTCAAAATAGCTGCGCGCCATTCGCGCCTGCGCCGCCGGAATCAATAAGCTGTTCGGCGCGGTCGTCGCCAGCTCGGCGAGATGAACTCTTTCCAGCATCAGGTTGCCGCTCGAACGCGCCAACTGCGACAAGTGCCACAGAGCGTATTCGCGCAAAACCGAATTGCGCGCCGCCACCGATTGATAATTCGCCATCGCCGCCGCGTAATCGCCGCGCTTTTCCGACATTCGCGCCAGCAGATAATCGTAATTATTCAGCTCGAAAGCTTTTCTGTCGGCGCGCCGCAAGTTTTCCAGCTCGGCAGCCGCCGCCGCGTAATCGCGGTTTTCCACCGCCGCGCCGATTTTTTGCCGAAAATCCTGCGCGCAGATGGAAACGGCGAAAAGCAAAACGAAAATTGATGCGGAAAGTTTGACGTGTAGCATAGAAATCAAAGTTATTGTAACCTATTGACGGTTAAAAAACAGCGATGACAGCACAAATCTTAAGCGGCAAGGAGATTGCCGAAACCATCAAGCGGGAAGTGGCGGAAGAAGTCAGAGAGCTGGAAGCGAAACACGGTTTTCGCCCGTGCCTCGCCGTCGTGCGCGTCGGCGAAGACCCGGCGTCGGCGGTTTACGTCGGCAATAAAGTCAAGACTTCGCGGGAACTCGGAATCATTTCCGAGCATCATCACCTGGCGGCGGAAACCTCGCACGCGGATTTGCTGAAACTGGTCGAAGAGTTGAACAATCGCGCCGAAGTCGACGGAATTCTGGTGCAGTTGCCCCTGCCGCCGCAGATTGACGAAAGGGAAATTCTCGAAACCATCGACCCGGAAAAGGACGTCGACGGCTTTCACCCGATAAACGTCGGGCGGCTGGCGCAGGGGCAAAAATCGCTCGTGCCCTGCACGCCGGCGGGCGTGATTGAAATTTTAAAGCGTTCCGGCACTGACATTGCGGGCGCGCACGCCGTCGTCGTCGGGCGCAGCAACATCGTCGGCAAGCCGATGGCGGCGCTGCTCTTGCAGGAAAACGCGACCGTCACGATTTGCCATTCGCGCACGAAAAATCTGCCGGAAATTGCGCGCCGGGCTGATATTCTGGTGGCGGCAATCGGGCGCGCCGGATTTATTCGCGGCGATTACATCAAGGAAGGCGCGACCGTTATCGACGTCGGGATGAATCCTTTTTCGGACGCGGGCTCGGCGCGCGAATTGTTTGACGAAAGCGAAATCGAAAAGCGTCTGCACACGATTGAAAAACGCGGCTCGACATTAATCGGCGACGTCAACCCGAAAGAAGCGCGCGCCAGAGCCGGAAAATTCACGCCCGTTCCCGGCGGCGTCGGTCTGATGACGATAGCGATGCTGATGCGAAACACGCTCGACGCGGCGAAAATGAGAAGGTTAACAGGGAAAAAGTGAAAAGGTGAAAAGGTGAAAAAGTTAGATTTGATTCTAATCACGAAACTTTTTCACTTTTTCACACTTTCACTTTTTCACTTTACAATTATGAATTTTGAAGAATATCAGGCGGAAGCCAAACAGACGGCTTTGTATCCGCGCCGTTTGCGGAATCTCGAATACCCGACGCTCGGTCTGGCGGGCGAAGCGGGCGAAGTCGCCAACATCGTGAAAAAAATCCAGCGCGATTTCGGCGGCGAAATCACTGACGAAACGCGCCAAAAGCTGAAAGACGAGCTCGGCGACGTCTTGTGGTATATTTCCGCCTGCGCCGACGAACTGGGTTTAACGCTTGCCGAAATCGCGGAATTTAACGTAGAGAAATTAGCTAAACGACATAATCGCTAATCGCAAATCTAAAATCGAAAATGCTGAAAGTCGGTCTGACTGGTTCCATTGCCGTCGGAAAAACATATGTTTGCGAAATCCTGCGCGAACTGGGCGCGTTTGTGCTGGATGCCGACCGGACGGCGCGCGAGGTCGTTGCGCCCGGAACGCGAGGCTGGCAATTAATTGTTGATAATTTCGGTCGAGACGTTCTACAATCGGATAATACGATAAATCGGACAAAACTCGGCGCAATCGTCTTTTCGGACGAGAGCCGTCGTCAATTGCTGAATTCAATCGTGCATCCACTGGTCATCGAAGCCCAGAACGATTGGCTCAACTCGATAGAAAATGAATCGCCGGAGGCGATAGCCGTCATCGACGCGGCTTTAATGATAGAATCGGGCGGTTACAGGCGTTTCGAAAAATTAATTGTCGTCTGGTGCGAACCGGAAATGCAAATCGAGCGTCTCATGGCGCGCAACGGTCTGACGCGCGAAGAAGCATTGCTGAGAATCGACGCGCAGATGCCGCAGGAAGAAAAAAAACGCTTCGCCGATTTTCTGATTGAGACGACCGAAGGCTTTGCGGCGGCGCGGCGACAAACAGTTGAAGTTTTCGGGCGATTAAAACTTTTAGTGTAAGACAAGGCGATTTCACCACAGAGACGCGGAGAAAAGAATGGAAAACGGAAAATGGAAAATGGAAAATGGAAAACGAATATTTTCCCGTTATCCGTTATCCGTTATCCGTTATCCGTTTTTTCTCTGTCTCTGCGGTCTGGTTTTTCTTTCCGCCTGTAATGAATTGGAAAAACCGAAAACCGAGCCTTTCTACGCCGAGACCGCGCCACCGCCGAAACAGGAGTTTCGCTGGAGCAACGGCAAAATGCCGAAATCCTTCGACCCGGCGGCGGCTTCCGCGCCGCCCGAAACCGATATTGTCCGCGCCGTCTACGACGGCTTGACCGACGTCGACCCGAAAACCCTGGAACCCGTTCCGGCGATAGCCGCCCGGTGGACGGCGTCCGAAGATTTTAAAACCTGGACGTTTCACCTGCGCAGGGACGCGAAATGGTCGAACGGCGAAAGCGTCACGGCAAAGGATTTCGTGCGCTCGTGGCAGCGTCTGGCTTCGCTGGGCGAAAAAGTTCAGCAGCGAAAGCTTCTGAAAAACATCATCGGGATGGACACGGAAAACGTTCTGCCGGTTTTTGCCGGCGAAGAAATCGACATTTCGGCAGGCTCGACAAATCCGGCAGGCAGGCTGCTGACGCAAAGCCTGCAAACGAACGGCAACATCAACGCGGCAACGCCCGCGCCGCAAAGAGCGAATCCCGAGGAAAAGAAAGCGGAGACGGAAACCAAAACCGAGCCCAAGCCGGAAAAAGAAGCGGTTAAATTCGGCGTCGAAGCCGTCGATAATTACACGTTGAAAGTCTCGCTCGTCCGACCGGACAGAGATTTTCCCGCGCTGGTCGCGCATCCGATTTTTCGCCCGATTTACGGCGACGGCAGGGAATTTGAAACCGCCGAATTAAACGCCAACATCTTCACCAACGGCGCGTTTCGCATTTTTAGCGTCGGCAGGGACGGCGTGACTTTAGACCGCGCCGAATATTACTGGAACAAAGCGGAAATTAATCTGGAGCGCGTCAGGTTCGTGCCGACCGACAGCGCCGAGACGGCTCTGGAAGGTTATCGCGCGGGCGAAATCGACGCGATTACAAACGCGAATTTCGAGCCTCTGGCGCTGAAGCTTTTGACGCCTTACGACGATTTTCGCCGAACGAAACACAGCGCTTTAAACTTTTACGAATTTAATTTAAAAAACTATCCGCTCGGCGACCGCCGCGTGCGCGAGGCTCTGGCGATTGCCGTCGAGCGCGAGCGCCTGACCGAGGACGAGATGGACGGCGCGACCGAGCCGGCTTTAAATTATCTGCCGTTTCGACCGGAGCCGAAGCTGGCGCAAGACGTCGAACGCGCTCAATCGCTGCTCGCCGAAGCGGGTTTTCCCGACGGCGAAAATTTTCCGGTTGTCCGGCTCTTGATT
>DATHBC010000112.1:0-3620 GCA_035296345.1 Pyrinomonadaceae bacterium
GACCTATAAGTCGTCACCGCGTCGTCGCTTCTGACATCAGTTCCGAAGGTGTTGGAAGCGCCGACCGTAATTGCCGAAGGCTCGTTGCCGGGCGAATGAATATGACCGTAGAGCTTTTGCCCCGAGCTGTTTTTCCCGTTGTTTCCGGCTGCGGCAACGGCGACGATGCCGGCATCGACCAGTTTTCGCACGGCTTTGCAAACCGGGTCATTCTTATAGGAATCTACGGCTACTCCGCCGAGGCTCATATTCACCACGCGAATGTTGTAGGTTGTGCGGTTTGCCAGCACCCAGTCAATCGCGCTTAACAGGCTCGAAGTTTTGCCGACGCCGTTTCTGTCCAGCACGCGGAGATTGATGAGTTTGGCGTTAGGAGCGATACCGATGTACGCCGCATTCGAGATGCGACCGTTTCCGGCTGCGGTCGCCGCGACGTGCGTGCCGTGACCGTAAGGGTCGTCCGTGCGACCTTCGCCGGTAAAATCGCGATTGACGACTACGCGGACATTGTTGCTTTTATCCAGAAATGACGTATGAGCGGCGTCTATGCCGGAGTCGATAACGGCGATGCCGATTCCGCTGCCGTCAAGATAAGTCGTCGTCGTGCCGCCGAGAAGCGTCGAAGTGGTTTGCGCGCGAACGGCGTCGGTTCCGGTCGTCGCGGAAATATGTCCGAACGCCTCGGTTTTGCTGTCCAGCGAGACGAACGAAACCTCGCTGAACGAAGCCAGCTCGTCGACGACACCGGCGGGCAGCTCGACGACCATCGAGTTCAGATTGCGGAAATTAGCCCGGACGTGTATTCCGTTTCGATTGAGCAGCGCGTTCAGTTGTCCGCGCGGGGGCTCCGAAAGCTGCAAAATAACCCGGACGACGTTATTATTCGATGAATTGTTTATTACTCGCGCCCGCAATTCATCCGACACTTTGCTGCTGTTGGCAACAGCGTTCTGCGACTGCGCCCGGGTGATATTGACCGAGCCCGGAAGCATGCCGCTAAACAGAATTGCCGTGAGCGATATTACTGACCAGATAACCCTGCTTGATATTTTTATCTCATTTTTCGTTTCTATTCTCATTTTTTTATCCTTCTTCGGTAACTCCCACTGCCTTATTCCTTTCCTTTGCGTAAAAGAACTTAAGCTGGTAAGTGCATACCTGCTGTTTCCTTTCGAAAACGCAGGCTTCTTATCGGTAAAGATTTAGGGTTTTTATGGGTAAGACTTCGGGTTATCGTGGACGCGCGAAATAACCCGGAGTTTCTATAACAATCTTTGTGCCATAAAGCTTTAAATCCGTAAGTGTCGGTTAGATAAAGAGATAGTGATTTAAATAGACGGGCGGCGAATTATTCAATCGGTCAGTTTGATTGATTCATTAGGTTATTCTGATTGATTTTTCCGATTGATTATCGGGGAAGTGTCGCTGCGGTTCGATTTATGTGATTAATCGTTTTAGCGATGGCGGGATTAAGGCGAAAGGTCAGTTTGAAAAAGCCGGCAAAAGCAATGGAACAGAGGCGAGCGGCGGCGTAAACGGAAAACGGAAACGGAAAACGGAAAATGAATAATGGACAGCATATTCGAGCCTTGCCGAAATCGTATCTCATTATCCACTTTCCGTTATCAGTGTTTCATTAAAAACTGGAGGCTTCAGACTTTCCCGCAACACACGCTGAAATTGCTGCCGTTGCTCTGTTCCCAGCCTAGCGGAGTTCACAACTCAAACGTTGTGCGGAGCCTGAAGCCATATTATAAACGCGGATTGTTGATTGCGGAGTGCGGAATTTCTTTCATTCCGCATTCTGCATTCCGAATTCCGCAATCGGATGGCGGAAAGGGTGGGATTCGAACCCACGGAACCCTTTTGAGGTTCACAGCATTTCCAATGCTGCCAATTCAACCACTCTTGCACCTTTCCGAAAAACTTTAAATTCAAATATCAAAAACTATTCTAAATTATCACCGATCCACGGGCGATTCATCGCCGACCACGGGCGGCTCGCCAAGTTTATCGCCGACCAGCCAGAAGTAGAAAAATCCGGCGGCAATCGCGCCGATTATCGGAGCGAGCCAAAACAGCCAGAGCTGAATCAGCGGCGTGCCTCCGACAAAGACCGCGACGCCTGTGCTTCGTGCCGGATTGACCGAAGTATTTGTCACCGGAATCGAAATCAAGTGAATCAAGGTCAAAGCCAGTCCGATGGAAATCGGGGCAAAGCCGACCGGAGCGCGCCTGTGCGTCGAACCCAGAATGATGACCAGAAATCCGAAAGTCAAAACAATTTCAATGACCAATGCGGCGACCATCGAATAACCGCCCGGCGAAAAAGCATCAAAACCATTGGTGGCAAACGCTCCGGCTTTGGTCGCGTCGATGGCAAAACCGGCTTTACCGCCGGCAACGACATATAAAATTCCGGCTCCGGCAATTGCGCCGGCGACCTGAGCGACGATATACGGCAAAATTTCATTGACCGGGAATCTTTTTCCCGCCCAGAGTCCGAGCGTTACGGCTGGATTAAAATGCCCGCCGGAAATATGTCCGACAGCGTAAGCCATTGTCAAAACGGTCAAACCGAACGCCAGGGCAACGCCGTGAAAGCCGATTCCGAGCGCCGGAAAAGCGGCGGCTAAAACCGCGCTCCCGCAGCCGCCTAAAACCAACCACAATGTTCCGATAAACTCTGCCGCGAGTTTTTTAGTTAAAGGCATAATAATTCTCCTTAAAACTTAATTTGAATTCTGCCCGCTTGCTGGTAAAACCGTGGAAGATTTTAATTCAAAGACCGTGTAGATATTTTGTGGCGGAGAGGGTGGGATTCGAACCCACGGTACCCTTTCGGGCACAACAATTTTCGAGACTGTCCAATTCAACCACTCTTGCACCTCTCCGTTTCCTGCCGTCAGTAAAAAGCGGTCAGCAAATATTTTAATCCGCAACCCGTCTTTTTTCCAAACGTCTGGCGCGGAAAAAATCCTGCATTAATTTTCTGCATTCTTCCGCCAAAACGCCTGACGTGATTTCCATCCGATGATTCAAAGAACTGCTGTCGCAAATTCTGAAATGCGTCTCGACCGCGCCGAAGCGTTCGTCCAAAGCGGCGAAAACCAATCTTTCGACGCGCGCCTGAACGAGCGCGCCCGCGCACATCGCGCAAGGTTCTATCGTCGTATAAAGCGTGGTTTCAGTCAAACGATAGTTGCCGATTTTCGCGGCGGCATCGCGCAAAACCAGAATCTCGGCGTGCGCCGTCGGGTCGCAGAGCAAGCGGGTTTTGTTGCCCGCGGCGGCGAGCAGGCTGCCTTCTTTATCAATCAAACACGCGCCAATCGGAACTTCGTCGCGCTGCCCGGCTTCCACAGCCGCCCGCATCGCCTCGCGCATCCAGAATTCGTCAATCTCCTGCAAAGACATAAAAAGATTGTATCGACCGCGCGGGCGAATTTGAAATGATAAGTTTCTCAAATTATAAAGTCAAGAGAGCAAAAACGAGTGTGTTATCATAATCACACACGACTTAGAAGTTCCCGAAAATCGCTGTATTCATTTTTCCAGTCTCCGTAACACGCCGTCAATTCACAATTCACGCAGCGACAGCCGACGTATAGCCATTTCAC
>DATHBC010000113.1:0-2033 GCA_035296345.1 Pyrinomonadaceae bacterium
GCGCACTTTCGTCTCGCTTTTCGGGACGAAAAGCAGAATCAGCAGCCCGGAAATCAAGCCGATATAAAAAGGAATGTAAGGCAAAGCCGTCAGGACGTTTTCCGGCAAGCCGACCTTTTCGACCTTGCGCGAGATGTCTTCGCTCTGAGCGTGAATTTTCGCCGTCTGAAACTGCGCCGGAACCTGCGAGCCGTCGTAAGGCGAATTGAAAGCGTTAAAACTCGCCTCGTTAAACCTTCGCGTTTCCTCTTCGGTCACCGTCGCTGCGGGCGGCGGCGGAAATTCGGCGGTTTTGTAATTGTTTTTCGGCAAAGCATTCGTCTCGGCTTCCCTCAGCTTTTCGGGAAACTCCGGGTCGAGCGGATTTGTGTCGAATTTTTTCTTTGCCATGATGTTTAAATTTTACGATAAACCGGACGGTTTGGTTCGGTAAATTTCAATCAAAAAGCTTTGTCCGCTCAACCGAACGGTTTAGTAAATCCTTCAACAGATAAACGATAAACGGAACGAAGAAAACACAAACGCCGAAAACGGCAACCAGCGAAGCAAACCATTCGCCTCGTCCGTCCTGACAAAAAGAACTGCAATCATCCACCGGAATAGTGTGACACATTTGCGGACCGGGAAGATTAGAAACAAACAGCGAGCAGTTTTTCGGCAGCAGCCAAAGCGCAAAAGTGACGCACGCGATGCCCAAAACAAAAGGGAAACCGACGGAAACAAGAATTTCTTTTGTCCGCGCTTTGTCCATATCGTTTAAAAAACTAAGGCAAGAATAACTCTTGCCCCGTTTTTATTCAACGATTTTAATTCCCAGTTCATTAAGCTGCGAAACGTCGACTTCGCCGGGCGAATCCATCATCAAATCCTGCGCCGAAGCGGTTTTCGGAAATGCCACGACGTCGCGGATGTTTTCCGTGCCCTGCAAAAGCATCACGATTCTTTCGATGCCGGCGGCGAATCCGCCGTGCGGCGGCGTTCCGTATTCGAGCGCTTCGAGGAAAAAGCCGAAACGCTCCTTTGCTTTTTCCGGCGTCAAGCCGAGCGCTTTGAAAATCAGGTTCTGGATTTCGCGCTGGTGAATGCGAATCGAGCCGCTGCCGATTTCGTAGCCGTTGATGACGACGTCGTAGGCGCGCGCGCGAATTTTTCCTAAAAGCTCGGTTTCGCCGTCTTCGATGGCGCGTTTGAAAAGCGGCACGTCCTCGTCCATCAGGGACGTAAACGGGTGATGCATCGCGTCGTAATTGCCGGTTTCCTCGTTGTATTCAAACATCGGAAATTCGGTCACCCAGAGCGGTTTGTAGACGCCTTTCGGAATCAGGTTCTCGCGCCGCGCGATTTCGATTCTCAGCGCGCCGAGGCTTGCCGCGACAACCGATTTTCGTCCGGCGACAATCAAAATCGCATCGCCTTTTTCGGCTTCGGCGGTTTGCGCCAGGTGCGCGATTTTTTCTTCGCCCAGAACTTTCAGCAGCGACGACGCGGTTTCATCGCCGAGCTTTATCCACGCCAGAGCCGACGCGCCGTAGCGTTTGACGAATTCCTGCAATTCGTCGAGCTGTTTGCGCGAATAGTCGGCTTTGCCTTTGGCGACGACGCATTTTATCGCGCCGTTATTTTTTAAAGTTTCGGCAAACGGCGCAAAATCCGTTTCGCGCAAAGCTGCGGACAGGTCTTTCAGCTCCATTTCAAAGCGCAAATCCGGTTTGTCCGAGCCGAAGCGCCGGATTGCGTCGGCGTAAGTCATCCGCGGAAATTTTTCGGGAAACTCGGCTTCGACCAGGCTGAAAACTTCCCGCAAAACGCCTTCCAGCGTGCGGTAAACCATTTCCTGATTGGCAAAGCTCATTTCGATGTCGAGCTGCGTAAATTCCGGCTGGCGGTCGGCGCGCAAATCTTCGTCGCGGAAACAGCGCGCGATTTGATAATACTTATCCAGCCCGGCAATCATCGAAAGCTGTTTCAGAATCTGCGGCGACTGCGGCAAGGCGAAAAATTTTCCGCTGTGAATGCGCGACGGCACGACGAAA
>DATHBC010000114.1:0-5048 GCA_035296345.1 Pyrinomonadaceae bacterium
TCGCTTTGTCGTTTGAAGAATCCGTCACGGGACTGACGACAAACCTGACGGTTGACCGGTCCGAGCAATGCTCGCGTTGTCAGGGCGCGGGCGATACGGGCGGTCCGGTCGTCGTTTGCACTACCTGTCACGGCAGCGGGCAGGTGCAGAAACAGGGCGGGCGATTGCAGTTTTCGCAAAGCTGTCCCGACTGTGAAGGCACGGGCAGACGCCGCCAGCCGTGCTCGGTCTGTCACGGCAAAGGCACGACGCCGAAGACCGAGCAGGTCAAGGTGCGCATTCCGGCGGGCGTCGATACGGGCTCGCGCGTGCGGATTCCGAAAAAAGGTCACGGCGGACGTTTGGGCGCTGAACCCGGCGATTTGTTTATCATTACGAACGTCGGCAAGCACAGATTTTTTACGCGCAAGGGCGATAATATTTACGTGACCGTGCCCGTCACCGTGCCGGAGGCGGCGCTCGGCGCGAAAATCGAAGTGCCGACGGTCGAGGGAAAAGCGCAGTTGAAAATCCCGGCGGGAACGCAGTCCGGACAAAAGTTTCGCCTGCGCGAGCGCGGCGTTCCGTCTTTGAGAAACCCGCAGCTGCGCGGCGACCAGTTTGTCGAGGTGCAGATAACTCTGCCGCGAATTATCTCGGAAGAATCGAAGGAAATTCTGCGCGGGTTTGAAAAGGCGAATCCCGAAAATCCGCGCAAGGCGATGGGTTTGGAATGAGTTGACAGGAAGTTTCAGAAAGTTGCGGATAGTTAAAAAGCTTTCTGAAAACTATCTGCAACTACCTGCAACTTTCTGAAACTATCTGCAAACTATGAAGAAGAAGATTAAGACATACACAATCAGCGCCGTTGCCGAGCTTTTCGACGTGCATCCGCAGACCTTGAGGCTTTATGAACGCGAGGGTTTGCTGAAGCCTTCGCGCTCGGTAGGCAACACGCGGCTTTACACGGACCCCGACCTTGAGCGGCTGGAAGTAATTTTGTCGCTGACGCGCGATTTGGGCGTTAATCTGGCGGGCGTCGAAATCATTCTGAACATGCGCGAAAAAATGGATGCGATGCAGCGCGAATTCGAGCGCTTTTTTGAATATCTGCGTAACCACGCGGGCGATTTTCCGCGTCCTGCCAGCCAGTTTTCCGAATCCGAAGCGCTGATTCCCATTTCGCGGCTGAGAACGATGCAGCAGAGCCGGCGCAAGGAAAACGGCGGCGAATAATTTTACCTCGATTTAAGCGCGAAAATCCGCTTCTCTCCTTTACTTTTCCTGCCTTTTTGAGCCACAATAGACACTTTCTCATACCCATATCAAGGTGTCTGTTTGTTTCAGCCCAAATTCTGAGCCGAAACTTTTAAATTTCTAGGAGAGTTTAATGAAAAGTATATTTGGAAAACTTTCGTTTTTCGCCGTCTCGCTGAGTTTTTTAGTGTTTATGCTTTCCACAAGCATTTCTGCCCAATCGCTCGATACTGTGAGTTTCAGCGGAAAAATCGTTGACACGAACGGCGCGCCCATAGTCGGCGCCAGTGTCACATCGACGCTGCTCGCGACCGGCGTCGAGCGCACAGTCGTCACCGACGGAGACGGGCGCTATCGAATTATCGATCTCCAGCCCGGCATATATCTGGTCAAGGCGGCGATGCAGGGCTTCGCCGACCAGTCTAAAACCGACATTGTCACAATCGCCGGGCAGAATGTGCAGCTTGACTTAACACTTCCGCCCGCCGGCGTGACGGCGCAGCAGACCGTGACCCTCGGAGACGATGACACGCCCGCCGTCGACACAACGCGAACCGTAGTCGGCGGAACCGTCACGCAGCGCGAAATCGAAGAACTTCCGAACATTTCGCGCAACCCTCTCGACCTGGTCTTTACGCTGGGCGGCGTGACCGAAGAGCCGCTCTCGACGCGCGATCTTTCCAGCGACCGCGGGCGGCGCGGCGACAGCCTTCCCGGCACGACGCCGGAAGAAGCCGGAACCTTTGCGCTTTCAGGCGGAGCCGCTTACTCAAACAATATTACAATTGATGGTTTGGACAATAACGATGACCGCACCGCCGGATTTCGTTTTCAGCCTTCAATCGAGTCTATTGCCGAGGTGCAGGTTGTCACGAACCAGTTTTCCGCCGAATACGGTCGCGCGTCCGGCGGTCGCGTCAACATACGCACCAGCAACGGCTCGAACCGTTTTCGCGGGCGCGCCTTCGCCTTCTTCCGTGACGACCGGCTGAACGCCAACACCTGGAATAATAACCGCCGCGGCATCCCGAAACCGGAGTTTACGAATATCACCCCGGGCATTACGTTCAGCGGACCGATCGTCAAAAATAAACTCTTCTTTTTCACCTCCTACGAATTCGACAAAGTTAAGGAAGACACGATCATCGATGTTTACGTGCCGCTCAACAACGGTTCAAGCTTTCAGCTGCCCGCGCCGACTCATCCTCAACTGAAAGTCTGTTCGTCGACGGCGACGAGCAACGGAGTCTCAGTCTGCGACCTCGCGGTTCCGACCGCAATTTACGTCGCGCCTTACATCGCGACCGCCGATACGCCGTCGAACCGCCACACTTTTTCGTTCCGCACCGACTGGAATCTGAACAACAAACACAACTTTACCTTCAGCTACCAACTCGGACGCTTTAACGACCTGCGAGCATTTAGCGGCACGAACCGCCTGGCTGATGCTCTGATCGGGCGCGTCCGCAACACCGACGCCTTTAACGCCACACATAACTGGGTGGCTTCGTCGCGGTTAGTCAACCAGTTCCGCTTCCAATACTCGCGGCTGCGTCCGAATGCGACGCCCAGCTCCGGCGCGGACGCGCCCGTCATTCTGGTCAGCGGTTTCACTCCGCCGGGAGAAACCTCGGCGGCGACGACGATTTACAGCGCTTCGACCAGCGGCTCGAACGACCGCAAGGAAGACCGCTGGCAGATTCAGGACACTATCGCTTACAACGCGGGCAATCACAATCTCAGATTCGGCTTCGATTACCAGCGCGTTAACTCGCAGTTTATCGACCGTTTCGACGTGACGGGCACGTATCGTTTCAGCAGTTTCTTTTTCTTCAACACTAACTCGGTTTCAAGCTTCCAGCAGAACTTTAACACCAGTTCGGTCGTCAAAAACAATTACTACGGCGTTTTCTTTAACGATGAATGGCGCGTCAGACCGAATCTGACCGTCAACTACGGTGTCCGCTATGAAAGGGAAACGGTGGTTGAGGACGACAACAACTTCGGACCGCGGTTTTCCATCGCCTGGAATCCGATTCCGAAGGAAAGCAAAACCGTGATTCGCTTCGGCGCGGGCATTTTCTACAATCGGGTTCTGCTGCGCACCATCGATGATTTCACGTCCGGCTCGCAGGAACTGAGGTTTGACACCGGCTCATTCAATGTTCCGGCTGGCACCGTCATCGACTCGGCTGTCTGGCGTCCTTTCTTTAATACGCGGTTTCCGCAGCCGCTGACGCTTAACACGCTCGTTCCGATCAACGCGACGCAGAGCTTTACCGTGCAGCAATTGGCGCGCTCCGGGAATGTTTTCCGCAGCATCGAGCCGGACATCAAGATTCCGGAAAGCTACCAGTTCAACATCGGTTTCGAGCGCGAAATTTCCAAAGGACTCGTTTTTGAAACCAACCTGACGTGGAATAAAACCGCGCACCTGTGGCGTGAATACAATCCGAACGCGCCGGTTCTGCCAAAAAACACGCCCGACCTCGACAATGACGGTCGGATTACGTTTACCGATTATCTGCTCGGAAATCCAGCCGGCATCTCGACCTTCACATTCGCCGATGTGCCCGCCGGCAACACGAACGGCTTAGCCGGTCCGAACGGCGTCGGAACCTGCGCGAACGCGGCGGCAAACTGTCTTGTTTACTTGAGAACGAACAACAACTCGAACAACAGCGGCAACTGCGTCAACGCGAATGGGACGCTTGCCTCTAACACGGCAATCTGCCGCGCAATGCTGGCAATCAACAATCTGCGCCCGGGCTTTGCGCAAGGATTGTTCGGGCAGCAGGAGCGCGTCGCCTCGATCGGCAACAGCCATTATCTGGGCGCGACTTTCGAGCTGCGTAACCGTTACCGTCAATTTGGGCACGGCTTCGCCGGCTCGATGCGCTTCGTCTACACTTTGTCGAAGTTGAGGGACGACGGCATCGTTAACACTTCGGAGGCTACGCTTCCCGGAGATTTCGACCGCGAATTCTCGCGCAGCCTGCTCGACCGCCGTCACCGCGTCGCGTTCTCGGGCACGTTCGACACGCCCGACTGGATGGGAGGTTTGCGCTTCTCGCCGATTTTCCGGTTCGGTTCGAGCGCTCCTTTCAACATTTCCATCGGCGGTAACGACCGCAACCTTGACGACATCAGCAACGACCGCCCGAACTTCGTGGGCAATCCGAGCGACATCCGGTGGCGTCAGTTCAGCTCTCCTTATCCGGCGGATTTAGCCAATCAGTTCACGCTCGCGCCGATAGGCAGCCCGGGCAATCTGCCTCGCAATGCCGGCAATGGTCCGAAGTACTATATTTTCGATTTGAACGTGAGCCGTCAGTTCAAATTTACCGAGAGACTGCGACTGCGCCCGTCCGTCGAGTTCGGCAACATTCTGAACATGGCGGTTTTCAGCTTCGGCTCTAACTTCATCGATTTCGCCAACCTGAACGTCGCCTCTTCGGTGGCAAATCCGACACCGGCGCAGATTCAGACTCAGGCGAATGCCAGGAACGTTTTCCTCGTCCCGACGCGCACCTATCGTCCGCGCCAAATCAGGATTGGTATGAGATTCGAATTCTAAAGTTAGAATTCGATTTCGAAACTTTGGCGGAATTGTTTCTCGGGAAACAATTCCGCCTTTTTTATCGCAGTGGGTAAAAAGTTAATGACTGAGACGGAAGAGTTATGTTAGTTTATAAATGTTGAACGATTTTGTTCACGCGCAAAAATATGAGCCGCATTTTAGAAAAAGACGTTACTTTCTCAGAAGTTTCCATCGAATCGGTTTTGCTCGACGTTGATTTGTTCGTCAAATA
>DATHBC010000115.1:0-3083 GCA_035296345.1 Pyrinomonadaceae bacterium
TCGAGGGATTCAAGGAAATGTGGAATCTCGCCAGCCCCGAGAGTCGTTTCTGGGACGAATTCATCACCGTTCTCTCGAACGGCGGCGCGTTTTTCAAGCGCAAAGGCGCGCCGCAGAGACGGATTTTCCACGCGCCCTACACCTTCACGCACTTTCCCGAAGATTTGGACGCCATCGAGTATCAATCCATTTTCGGCGACAACGTAAATCTCAGAAGCCGCCCGGAAGCGAGCGCGCCGGTC
This sequence comes from Pyrinomonadaceae bacterium, assembly GCA_035296345.1. GTDB lineage: Bacteria > Acidobacteriota > Blastocatellia > Pyrinomonadales > Pyrinomonadaceae > JALZHR01. The sequence continues at coordinate 243 of DATHBC010000115.1, forward strand.
GTCGCCAGTCTATCCCACAACGTCGTCAAGGTCGATTTTGAAAATTCCGTCAAAGACCCGAATAGAGAGGGCGAATACCTGTGGCTGAAAATCGAAACTCTGGGCGGCAAAAAAGGTTTCGTCAGCGCCCGATACGTTCGCAGCCCGATTGATTACCGAGCCATTTTTGAAAAACGAAACGGCAGGTGGAAGCTGGTGGTTTTTATCGCCGGAGACTAGGATTTTATGGCAGCAAACTCAGTCGAAAGGTTTTCGAATCGCGTCGCCAACTACGTCAAATATCGCCCGACATACCCGCCGGAAGTTCTGCGTTTTCTGCAAACGGAACTGAATCTCCGAGCCGCTTCGGTCGTCGCGGACATCGGTTCGGGAACGGGAATTTCGTCGAAAATCTTTCTCGAAAACGGCTGTCGCGTCTACGGCGTCGAGCCGAACGGGGCGATGCGCGCCGCGGCGGAAGAATTTTTGCGGGATTTTCCGAATTTCCGAAGCGTCGACGGCGCTTCGGAAAACACGACGCTTGCCGACCGCTCGATTGATTTCGTGACGGCGGCGCAGGCGTTTCACTGGTTCGAGCCCGTGCGGACGCGCGCGGAATTCGAGCGAATCTTAAAACCCGGCGGCGACGTTGTTTTAATCTGGAACGAACGCCAAATCGACACGAACGAGTTCCTGCGCGAGTATGAAAAATTTCTGCTCGATTTCGGGACGGATTACGCGAAAGTGCGCCACGATTATCTGCCGCAGGAAAAACTCGGCGCTTTTTTTACCAAAGGATTCCAGACGGCTTCATTCCAGAACTCGCAAACTTTCGATTTTGAAGGTTTAAAAGGCAGAGCGCTTTCCTCGTCGTATATGCCGAGCGAGCGGGACGCGCGATACCCGGAAATGACAAAATCGCTTTTGAGCATTTTTAACAAGCACGCCGATAACGATAGAATATCAATTTCATACGACACCAACATCTACTACGGAAAACTTTAAAACTTATGGAAGCAAAAGCAGAAACCAGAACCATCAGCGTCGCGCATTCACCGGATTCGGACGACGCGTTTATGTTTTACGGTCTGGCGACAAGCAAGCTCGACACGGGAAATCTGAAATTCGAGCACACCTTAAAAGACATTCAAACCTTAAACGAAGCGGCGAAAAACGGGGTTTACGACGTGACCGCCATCAGCTTTCACGCTTACGCCTACGTCGCGGACAAATACGCGCTCTTGCCGCACGGCGCGAGCATCGGCGATAAATACGGTCCGATTCTCGTCTCGCGCGAGCCGCGCAAAGCCGCCGACATCTCGAAAATGAAAATCGCCGTGCCGGGCGAGCTGACCAGCGCGTTTCTGGCTCTGAGGATTTACAATCAGGATTTTGAATACACGGTCGTCCCGTTTGACCAAATCATCGACGAGGTGAAACGCGGCAAGGCGGACGCCGGTCTTTTGATTCACGAAGGACAGCTTTTTTACAAGCAGATGGGCTTGGACAAAGTTCTGGATTTGGGCGAATGGTGGCATGAAAAAACCGGCTTGCCGCTGCCGATGGGCGGCAACGTCATCCGTCGCGATTTGGGCGAAGATTTGATGCGCCTGGTTTCCAAATACCTGCGCCAGAGCATTCAGTATTCGATGCAGAACCGCGAAGACGCGCTCGCCTACGCCATGCAGTTTGCGCGCGATATGCAGCCGGAGCTCGCCGACCGCTTCGTCGCCATGTGGGTCAACGATTTAACGCTCGATTACGGCGAACGCGGGCGCGAAGGCGTGCGCCGCCTGCTTCAGGAAGGTTACGATAAAGGAATTATTTCGAACCGGGTCGAAGTCGAATTCGTCGAAAGCTAGGTTTAGGAAACGCAAAGCGCAAAATGCAAAATGCAAAATATCAGGAAGAAAGATTCTGAATTAAATTTCTTCTTCCATTTTGCATTTTGCATTTTGCATTTTGCATTAATATACGCATCCTTTCGCCCGTTTCGAGCATCTATTTTTTAACTTTCATTCCAGAGGATTAAAGATGAAAAATTTCAGATTCTTTTTGTTGACGGCTATTCTTTGTCTTACCGCTTTCGGCGGCGCACAGGCGCAGGATTCAATCGTCAGAACCAATCTCAGCCAGGCGGAAATCGACCGGATTGTTAAAACTTTCACGACGAAAGAAGGCGAGTCTCGCGCGGCTCTGTCGCAGTATGTTTTTAATCGCAGCGCGTCGGTTTCGACCATCGGGCTGGGCGGAAACATTACGGGCGCGTTTCGCCGCGATTCTTTTATGAACATTTCGCCCGAAGGCGTGAGGGTCGAAAAAATTCTTTTCGCGCCCGTTTCGACGCTGACCGAAGTCGAAATGACGGTCGAGGATTTGGAAGATTTGAGCGGCGTTAATCCTTTCGCGCTCGACCCTTCAGCCGTTAATCTCTACAACTTTACCTTCGTCGGCAAGGAAAAAATCGACGAGCTGGATTTGTATGTTTTCGATGTCGCGCCGAAGGTTTTGCCCGACCCGAAAAAAACCAAGCAGCGCTTTTTCCTAGGCAGAATCTGGGTCGACGACCGCGATTTGCAAATCGTTAAATCGCGCGGCAAAGGCGTTCCCGAAACCAAGAAAAACAAATTTCCCGTCGTCGAAACCATTCGCATGAACGTCGACGGAAAATACTGGTTTCCCGCCGATACGCGCTCGGACGACGAAATCGTTTTCGACAGCGGTCAGGTCGTCAAACTGAGAGTTCGCATCAAATACACGAATTACAGGCAAGGAAAGAGCGAGGTCAGAATTCTCGACGACACGGAAACCGAGGTCAAGGAAGAACCCAAACCGTCGCCGTCGCCGAGCCCGACTCCGAAA
>DATHBC010000116.1:0-2435 GCA_035296345.1 Pyrinomonadaceae bacterium
GCACGAAAACTCGATTTTATTTATCGACGAGATTCACACTATCGTCGGCGCGGGCGCGGTTTCCGGCGGCGCGATGGACGCTTCGAATATTTTAAAACCGGCGCTGGCGGCGGGCGATTTGCGCTGTATCGGCTCGACCACTTTCAGCGAATACAAAGCCGCTTTCGAACGCGACCGCGCTTTAGCCAGACGCTTTCAAAAAATCGAAATCGGCGAGCCGACCATCGACGAAACCTATCAGATTCTGAAAGGCTTAAAGCGTTTTTACGAAGAGCATCACGGCGTCAAATACTCGGACGCGTCGCTGAAAACCGCCTCGGAGCTTGCCGGAAAATACATCAACGACCGCTTTCTGCCCGACAAGGCGATTGACGTCATCGACGAAGTCGGCGCGGCGACAAAGCTTTTGCCCGAAGACAAGCGCCCGAAACAGATTTCCGTCTCGATGGTCGAAAACACGATTGCGCGAATGGCGAAAATCCCGCCGAAAACCGTCGTCGCCGACGAAAAAGACCGCTTGAAAACCCTGCGCGAGGATTTGAAAAACGTCATTTTCGGGCAGGACGAGGCGATTAATAAAATCGTCGACGCGATTCAGATTTCGCGCGCCGGATTAGGACACGAATCGAAACCCGTCGGCTCGTTCCTGTTTTCGGGTCCGACCGGCGTCGGCAAAACCGAGCTTTCAAAACAGCTCGCCGAACAGCTCGGCATCGAATTTCTGCGCTACGACATGAGCGAATACGCCGAGCCGCACACGGTTTCGCGCCTGATCGGCGCGCCGCCGGGATACGTCGGCTTTGACCAGGGCGGGCTTTTGACCGAAGCGATTATGCGAAATCCGCATTCGGTGCTCGTGCTCGACGAAATCGAAAAAGCGCATCCGAATCTTTTCAACCTGCTCCTGCAGGTGATGGATTCGGCGACTTTAACCGATAATAACGGCAAAAAAGCCGATTTTCGCAATGTGATTCTGATTATGACGACCAACGCCGGCGCGCGCGAGCTGTCTTCGGGCGGCGTCGGTTTCCGCAATCAGGTCGAAACGAAAGGTCAGGCGAAAGGCGCTATCGAGCGCACTTTCACGCCGGAATTTCGCAATCGTCTGGATGCCTGGGTCGCCTTTAAAGCGCTGGATTTGAGCATCATTAAACTGATTGTGGACAAATTCATCAAGGAACTGAACGGTCAGTTAATGGAAAAGCGCGTGCTCGTCCAGCTAGACGAAGCGGCGCGCGAATGGCTGGCGAAAAACGGCTTCGACGCCCGCTACGGCGCGCGCCCGATGTCGCGCCTGATTCACGAAAAAATCAAACAGCCGCTGGCAAACGAGATTCTTTTCGGCAAGCTGACAAGCGGCGGCAGCGTTTCGGTGACGGAGAAGGACGGCGAATTGATTCTGAATTTTTAAGAGCGTGTTTCAGATTTCGCATTACGGAAAAGCGGGGAGCAGGCGTCTCATCTCGCTTTTCTTTTTTATTCGGCAGGCAGGAGAGATGTGTGAAAAAAGAATTCGGTGAAAAGGTAAAAGGCGCTGAATATCTGCAAAGACCGGGAAGCTATGCGGTGATAATCGAAACGGGTCGCATCGGCGTTTTAAAGGCGAGCGGCTACGATACGTATTTTCTAATCGGCGGCGGGATTGAGGCGGGCGAGAGCGACGCGGAAACTCTGCGGCGCGAGGCGGGCGAGGAAGTCGGTTTTCAAATTGAAGTCGGAGAAAAAGCGGGCGAGGCAATCGAATATTTTTATTCCGAGAGAGAAAAAAAATACGTCGCCAAAGAATGCCGCTTTTATCGCGTCCGGCTGATAAAGGAAACCGAAGAGAAAGGCAAACACCAATTAGCCTGGATTACCACGGAAGAACTCGACCGGATGCACCACGAAAGCTATCGATGGATTATCGAGGAAGAATTGTAAAAACGGAAAACGTCGAAAATGGAAAACGTCGAAAATGCAAAGTGCAAAATGCAAAGCGCAAAATGGAAGAAAGATTTTTAATTTTAAATCTTAAATCTTAAATCCTGATATTTTGCGCTTTGCATTTTGCATTTTGCATTTAATCTCACTCTTCTTCTTCGAGCGTCATTTCCGAAATTTTGCCTTCATTATTGACCGTCAGACGCCACAGGAAAATGCGGCGCGGCGTTTCGGCTTTGTAGCGATAGATTTTCGCGCCATTTGCGCCGGAAGATTCGCTGCCGACGAAGACCGGATTTTTGATTGCGCCGTAAGATGCAATGCGGCGGTTGCTGAGTTTAGCGCGCTCGGTCGAGAGCGATTTTATCAGCTCGGCGGTCAGGTAATCCGGATTTAATTTATTTTCCAGTCGCTCGCGCAAGGCGTTGGAAATCATTTGCGAAATCTTCGCGTCCGGTTCGGGCTGCGCCTTTAAGGCTTTCAGCGAAATCGACGGAATGTAAATTTTCGCGATT
>DATHBC010000117.1:0-9453 GCA_035296345.1 Pyrinomonadaceae bacterium
AACGGTTCCAGGCGTCAGCAGCGCGAAATTCGACCAGCGTCGCCCGTTGATGGGCAGTTCGTTGATGGAAGTCTGGTTGATGTTGATTGAGTTGGCGTTGTCGTTAGTGTTGATGACCGGAGCTTCCGCCGTCACTTCGACGTTGGCGGTTTGCCCGGTCAAGCCTAATTGAACTTCAATCGGCGTCACCCGTCCGACTTCGACCACGACTCTTTCCTGCGTAAAAGCGGCGAAGCCGGAAGCCGTCGCTTTCAGCGAATAAACTCCGGGCTGCAGGTTGCTGAAGCGATAACCGCCGTCGCCGTCAGTGGTTACGTCCTGGGTTTGATTCGTTCCGGTATTGGTAATCGTGACCGCGGCGTTCGGCACAATCGCGCCCTGCGCGTCGGTCACCGTTCCGCGAATAGCGCCCGTTACGCTGGACTGTCCGAAAATCTGTCCCGCGCCCAGCGCGCCGAGACAAAAGACAGCCAGCATAAAAAAGCGTATCGAACTGGAAAATAAATTTTTAGTCATTCTTTCTGACCTCTTAAGTTTTAAATAGAATTTTAGAAACAAAATTACGTGCTGCCCTTGCTGGTGGTTGGAAACGTCTTAATTTTTGGATTTTGAATTTTAGTTTTTGGATTTTGTAACGAAGAATTTTTATATAACTCTAAAGACAAAATTCCGAAACGGTTTTGTTGTACTTTCCAACTCATTGAAAAACCACACAATAACCGCTTTCATAACTTCCGTTATGAAAATTTTTTTTACAGATTGTGTGTTTGCAAAATAAAGACAATAAGTTTTAGGCAAATTGAGTTCCTAAAATTTTGTCTTTCGGCAGCGGCATAAATAGAATTATGCCGCTGCGGGATTAAATCGATGTTACAGCGGGCAGCCGGCGACAGGAAAAATTGATTTCGATAAAATCAATGCTGCGGAACGTAGGCTGACGGTATCGTTCTATCGCCGCCCGCGCCAAACTGCACGCCGGTAAATCCAGTCTGACTTCTGAGCAGATACCATATGCCGTCGCGGAAAACTGCCAAATCGGCGCGACCGTCGCCGTCAAAATCGCCGGGCGCGAGCTTATCCGTCGCGATTCCGAATTGAATTCCGGCAAAGCCTTCCTGACTTTTCAGCAGATACCAAGTGCCGTCGCGATACACGCCCAAATCGGTTTTCCCGTCGCCGTCGTAATCAGCCTGCACGGGCTTATCCGCCGCGACGCCGAATTGAACGCCCGTAAATCCCTGCTGGCTTCGCAGTAAATACCACGCTCCGTCCGACGGGCGATAGACGGCTAAATCCGTTTTGCCGTCGCCGTCATAATCGCCCGGCACGGGTTTATCGCCGCTCGCGCCGAATTGCTCGACGCGCAAAAGATTGGCGCTGCCCGAGCTGTTCCAGATATACCATGTGCCGTCTGACGGGCGAAAAACCGCAATATCCGTAAAGCCGTCGCCGTTGTAATCCGCCGGAACGGGAATGTCGCCGTTCGCGCCGAACTGCTGACCGCGCAGGGTGGTTCGCAGTTGGATATACCACGTGCCGTCCGACGGGCGAAAAACGGCGATGTCGGTTTTGCCGTCGCCGTCGTAATCGCCCGGCGCGAGAATGTCCGTCGAAAGACCGAAATTGAGTGCGGTAAAGCTCGAATTTGCACTGTTAACGAGATACCAGGCGCCGTCCGCCGGGCGAAAAACCGAGATGTCGGTTTTGCCGTCGCCGTCGAAATCCGCCGTTTTATTTCTCGCCGGCTGGACACCGGCGACGCGCCCGTCGGCGATATTGCCGTCGATGTTAAACGTGACGCCGCCCCAGGTTTCGTTGTGCGGCGCTTGGTACTGCTTGATGCGCTGGTGATTCGCCCAGGCATTGTTCGGTATCATCGGCGACGGCGGGGCGTAAAACCAGACCGAAGGCACGTTGTCCCAGCGCGCCATCCAAATCGCGTCCATACGGCTCGGCTCGGGAATGCTGAGCCAGTCGCCGACGGCATTTGTCGGCGAGCCGTAAACGCCCGAAATATAATTCTGCTCTTTCAGGCGGTCAGTCCAGCCTTTCAGAAACGCTTTGACCGGCGTCGAGCAAGCGCCCGTGCCGCTCAAATCGTCGTATCGCTCCATATCGTAATAAAGAATCGTGCCCTGCGTCAGCCCGAGATTGTTGGCGTCATTGATGGCGATGTCGGCTTCGCCGCGTCCCTGCGTTTCGGCAACCGCCGGGTCGGAGCTGTGTTTTTGACAGCTCGTGCAGACCGAGCAGGGCGCTTGATAGCCGACGACGGTCGGAATCAATCCCCAGCCCATCGCCGAAACCTGATTGACCCAAGCCGCCGTCAACTGCGGCTGCGAGCAGCCGCGATTTCTGCCGCTGATGTAAATATTCGCGTCGTAAAACGGCGAGGTGTTCCACCAAGTCTGCATCTGCGCGGCGGTCGCGGCGGTGCATTTATCAAAGCCTCGATTCAGGCTGATTCGGGTCGCGCCGTTCGGCGGCTGCTGCGCGAAAACGGAATTTTCGGCTTGCAGGCGGGCATCTGTCTTTTCGCGTTCGGCGAGTTCTTTAACTTGCGGCGGCGTGATTTCCTTTTCTCCGGCAAACAATTTTGTTTCCTGCACGCAGGCGGTTTTAAAACCTGTACAATTTCCATCTGATTTCAGAGACCAGTTTCCCGAAGTATTTTCGACGGCGTCATCATTGCCGCGAAATTCAATTGTGCGACTTTGAAATTCCCAATCTCGCCCGCCGTTTGAAGATTCGTAAATAAGCGTCCCGATAAAATTCGAGCTTGTCTGGGTGCGGAGAAAAAGAATTAAATTTCCAGTGTCATAAATTCCGAGTCCGATTTCGTCAAAATTAATTTCCGATAAATCTTCAGCCCGCAGGTTGGTAGATGCGCGCGTCCAATTATTCCCGCCGTCTTCCGTCTGCGCGACAGTCAGGCGTATGTTTTGTGAATCGCCTAAAATTAATAAGCCGTCATTTTCATTTTCAAATGCCGCGCCGCCGATTTTTTCGCCGGCAGCCAGCGGAACAATGATTTCGCGCCACGTCTCGCCGTCGTCATCGGTGCGGAAAAGCGCATCGCTCGTGTAGGCGATGCCGGATTTTTCGCCGAAAACATTAATATCTTTAATTTGTGAGCTGAGGCGCGGCATTTGATTCGATGAAGCTTGATTTTTTTGCGCCGGGCTTTGAAGCGCAATTAATATCTCCGGGTTTTTAAACGGATTTTCCTCCTGTGCTTTTTGCGGCAGCGGATACAAGCCGAAGAAAACGGTGATTGAGATAACAGTCAGGGACAGAGCAAGCGCGATTTTTTTCATAATTTTTTCTTTCAAACAGGTAATTCGGAGAGCTTATAAATAATTAAAGAAGTATAACTGAAAGAAATGCTTTTTTGAAGATTTTCACGGCAACTTTTTTCCTTTATCGTGCGTCCGAAAGCAGATTCTTAACGAATACGGAAACAAACCTTTCGCGTGAACGGTTTGAGCGATTTCATTAAACTTGACTTTTTTGTAAGTCTAGTCTATTTTTATGTGACAATGTTTGGAGTCTAACCAGACGCTGGCGCTTCGAGCATTCTATATCAAGCGAGAAAGGGAGGGAAATTATGGCACGAACGGAGTTATCTGCGTCAGCAAATCGCCCGCCGATACATCATCGGATTATGGCTAATTTGCAGGTTCAGGCGAGTTGGATTGATAAAGTGACCGGAAAGACGATTTTGGTCGAAGGCTTAACGGAGAATATCGGTGAAACCAGTGCTTTGGTGAATTTGACTACTCTCCCGCCGGTTGGAAGTGAAGTTAATCTTCGCATTATTGACGAAGAAAAAACTTTAATTGAAGTACCGACGGAAGTAATCAGGGTTGAACGCGACCCGAGCAAACCATTAGCCGCGCTCTCGATTGGCGAAAACCTGAAAAAGTGGAAATCGACCGTGATGACCGCCGCTCAGGAATGGGTCACTCGTCAATGGAAACTTAACTACGAAGAAGAATGGGTCAACTAGCTTTATAGGCTTCATTTCTTATTCATAATTAAAACGGAGAAGTTATTCTGCACAACAGATAACTTCTCCGTTTCCCATTTCGGGTGAAAGATGCCGAATTTTAAAGATGTCAGATGCTAGATGCCGGATGCTGGTTTGTTACTCTCGACATTCTTAACTAACATCCAGCATCTGACATCTGACATCCGGCATCTGACATCTTTTGTAAATTTATGTAAACGCGCGCCCGGTGTGATACTCGGCAAACTGAAAAATCTTATAATGCATCTTTTTAAAGGAATGAAAAAAATCATCTCAGCAGCATTAATCTTGATTTCGTCCGGTTTTGTCTTTGCGCAACAAACGACGCCGACGCCGCAGCCGCAGCAAAAGCCGCTGACGCAGGCGGAATATGTCCGTCTGCTTTACGATTTGGAAAAAAATCCGCGAAAGCGCGACGAAGTTGTCGAAGCCGTCAGAAAACGCGGAATCGGTTTTGTCGTGACCGACGGAATCAAAGGCTTGACCGTCACCAAAAGCCGCAACGACGCGGAACTGAAACGCGCTCTGGAAGAAGCTTCGCGCCGCCGGGAAAATCCGATTGCTTCGCAATTGCCTTCGGAAAAAGAAAGCGCGGAAGTTTTAACGAAATCGCGCGAGGCGACGCTGGCGGCGGTTGAAGAGATGCCGGATTTCGTCGTCAAACAGATGATTCAGCGCTCGGAAGCTTTTGCCGGGACGAGCAATTTCAGAAACCGCGACCGCCTGATTGTCGCCGTCAGCTACCGGTCGCAAGGCGGCGAAGAATACAAAATCCTGAGCCTGAACGGCGTCGCGCAGGATAATCCGAAACCGAGACAAGCTTATTCGGAAGTCGGCGGAACCAGCTCGACCGGCGAATTCGTCACGGTTCTGGCGACGATTTTCAAGGCTGAAAGCGAAACGCGCTTTGAAGTCATCGACACGGATTTGATTCGCGGGCGGCGCGCCGTCGTTTACGGCTTTGAAATCGACAAGGACAAAGCCAAACAGCAAATCACGGCGGCGGGCAGCTTCAGCAGCTCGACCCCGAGCGGAATGAAAGGAAAAATCTGGATTGACCGCGAGAATTTTCGCGTTTTGCGCGTCGAAAGCGCGGCGACCGAAATTCCTGCGGATTTCCCGATTCGCGCCGCCAGCCGCCTGATTGATTACGATTGGGTGACGATTTCCGACATGAAATTTCTCTTGCCCCTGCTCTCGGACGTGCGCCTGACGTTTCGCGAAAACCGGCAGCTTTACGAGACGCGCAATTTGATTCGCTTTAAGGAATATCAAAAATTCGGTTCGGAAGTTAAGATTCTGGACGACGAGGAAGAAGTTCCGGCGGAAGAAAAACCGTAATCATTTATCATTGAACATTTATCATTTATCACCCAACACCTGATAAATGATAAATGATAAATGTCTAAGGTTATTTGAGAAAATCGTAACCGAAATAAGTTGCGGCTATAATCAGGGCGAGCCAGAGCAAACCTTTAATAAAGAAAAACAGAAATCCGGCAACGCCGAAGCGTTTCAGCCATTTATGCAGGGGACTTGCTTTTTCACCGGTTTCGCGCATCATCTAAAAATAACTTTTTTGCGCGAATTTTTCAAACGATTTATTCCCGCGCCTCGCTCGATTATGAAAAAACATTTCCGGAGATTTACCGCCGCCGTTTTTTGTTTTATTCTTTTTTCGTCCGCAGTTTTTGCTCAGAACGCGCCGCCGCGACAAGAAAACAAACGTGAGGCTGATTTGGTCGAACTCGTCAAACTCGATAAAACAATAAAACTCGATATTCGTTACAGTCGCACCGATAATTTCGTCGGCAAAGTCGTCTACGCCGAAGCGCGCGCTTTTCTCCAGCGTCCCGCCGCCGAAGCCCTCGTGCGCGTGCACAAAAAGCTGAAAAAACAAAAGCTCGGCTTGGTCATTTTCGACGGCTATCGCCCGTGGTCGGTGACGAAAATTTTCTGGGAAGTGACGCCCGAAGACAAGCGAAAATTCGTGGCGAACCCGGCGACCGGCTCGAAACACAATCGCGGCTGCGCGGTCGATTTGAGCATCTACGACCGGAAAACCGGACGGCTCGTCGAAATGCCTTCGGATTTCGACGAGTTTACCGAGCGCGCCTCGCCCGATTATCGGGGCGGAACCGAAACGGAACGCGCAAACCGCGATTTGCTGCGCAGCCTGATGGAAGCCGAAGGCTTTACCGTCAACGCCAACGAATGGTGGCATTTCGATTATAAAGACTGGCAGGAATACGCCATCTACGACATTCCGTTTTCGGAAATAACCGGCAAAAAGAAAAGCAAAAAAGCGAAGCGGGATTAGCCGCGAAAGAACACGAAAGGGCGCGAAAAGGAAAAGCGAAATTAGCCGCGAATTATGCGAATAACACGAATTTATTTCTTTCTTTTTCGTGCTTTTTCGTGTCCTTTCGCGGCTAATTTCTTTTTCGCCTGTGGCTCAGCCGAATTACTCAATCTTAATCGGATTGCCTTCCGGGTCGAGATACGAAATCGTCTTGCCCCAGACTTCGATTTCTCTCAAGCGCGGCTCAATCGCGCTTCTGTCGCCGACGATGACGATTGCCATTTTATCCGGCGTCAGATATTTTTGCGCGACGCGGTTGACGTCGGCAAGCGTGACGGCGTTGACTTTCGAGAAGAAATCGTTGAAATACGTGCCCGGCAAGTCGTATGTGACCAGCGCGCCGAGCTGGTTGGCGATTTGACCGTTGGTTTCAAAGCCCTGCGGCATTCCGCGAATCAGGCTCTGTTTGCTGGTTTCCAGCTCTTCCTGCGTGATGGGTCTCTCGCCGCGAATGCCGTTCAGCTCCTTCATAAACTCCATGACGGATTCTTTTGTGACGGCGGTCTGCACGCCGGCAGAAGCCGTAAACGGACCCGCGCCGCGACGAAAGCCGAAGCCGCTGCCCGCGCCGTATGTGTAGCCTTTGTCTTCGCGCAGGTTCATATTCAGGCGCGACGAGAAAGAGCCGCCGAGCATATCGTTCATCACCATCAGCGGGAAATAATCGGGATTATCGCGGGCGACGCCGACCTGACCGATGGAAATAATCGACTGCGCCGCGCCCGGTTTATCGACGACGTAAATTCCCGGTTTATCGAACGCGGCGGCTTCCGGCACTTTCGACGCCGGAACTTCGCCCGGTTTCCAGGCGGCGAAAGCGGTTTCCAGCTTCGACTTGAGCGTGTCGAGCGCCGCGTCGCCGACGACAATCAAAACCGCGTTGTTCGGTCGATAATAGGTTTTGTAAAAATTCTCCAAATCCGATTGTTTGAAGGATTTAATCGAAATTTCATCGCCGCCAAGCGAATTTCCGTACGGGTGATTTCTGCCGTAGAGCAAAGCATTGTAGACGACGCCGGCAATCGCGTTCGGATTGTCGCGGCGCTGCTGCAAAGCGAACAAAGAGCGGCGGCGCAGGGTTTCGAGCTCTTTTTCAGGAAACGTCGGATTGACAATCACGTCCGCGTAAATATCCAGAGCTTTGTCGAGATTTTTCGTCAGAGTCTGCAGCGAAACGTTTGCCGCGTCCCAGTTCGAACCCGTTCCGAAAGCCGCGCCGATGTCCGACAATTGATTGGAAATATCGACCGCCGAGCGCGTTTTCGTGCCGCTGTTTAAAAGGCTCGACGTAAACGAAGCCAAGCCGGCTTTTCCGCTCGGGTCAATCGTTCCGCCGGATTTGAAAACCATATTCATCGAAACAATCGGCAGCTCCGACTGGCGCACGAGCCAGACTTCCAGACCGTTTGAAAGACGCTGTTTTTCAATCGTCGGCAGCGTGAATTTCGCTTCGGCTCCGGCTTTCGGCAGATTCTTCGTCTGGTCGACGTTCGATTTTTCCTTCGCCGATTTCGAAGCCGGCGTGTTTGCCGCCGCGTTCGTCTGCGCGACGGTTTTGTCTTTGCGCGGAACGAAATTCATCACCAGGTGATTCGCGTTCAGATACGCGTTGGCGACGCGCACGACATCGGCGGGCGTTACTCTGCGATATTCGTCCAACTGCTCCTGAAAGCGGTCGGGTTTGTTGTAAAACGTCGCGTTGCTGTTCATCGCATCCGCTTTGGCGAGAACGGTTTGCAGCCCGAAAATCGTCTGCGATTCGATGCGGTTGACGGCGCGCGAGACTTCCTCCATGCTGGGCGCTTCCTTCTTGATGCGCTCGATTTCAATGTTGATTTGTTCCTCAATCGGCATCAGGAATTTAGCGGGATTCGCGCGCATTTCGTCGATGTCTTTCGGTCCGTTCGGGCGCGCCGTAGCCGTTACCTGAAACGTTCCGGCAATCTCTCTGGTCGGATGCGAGGTGAAAACGTCCTGCACGATTTGCCGGTCGTAAACCAGCTTGCTTTGCAGGCGCGAGCCGCGCCCGCCCGAAAGAATCGAGCTTAAAATATCGAGCGCGGGTTCGTCCTTATGTCCCTGCGGAACGGTATGCCAGACCATATAAACGCGCGGCGACTGCACGGCGTCTTCAAATTCTTTGCGGATGATGCCCTGCATCGTCGGCTGCGGCGGAGTCGGACGCGGAATCTCGGCTCCTTTTTTAATCGCGCCGAAATATTTCTGCACCCACGCGCGCGCCTGTTTCGGATTGAAATCTCCGGCAATGACCAGGGACGCGTTGTTCGGGACGTAATATTGACGGAAAAAAGCTTTCACGTCGTCCTGCGAAGCGGCGGTCAAATCGTCGAGCGAGCCGATGGTCGTCCAGCTATACGGGTGGCTTTTCGGGTAAATAATATCCATTATTTTTTCGCCCGCCGTGCCGTAAGGCTGGTTGTCGTAGCGCTGGCGACGCTCGTTTTTCACCACGTCGCGCTGGTTGTCGAGCTTTTCCTGCGTCATCGCTTCGAGCAGGTTGCCCATGCGGTCGGCTTCGAGGAAAAGCGCCGTTTCGAGAAAGTTCGAGGGCAAGACCTCGTAATAATTCGTGCGGTCGGCGTTGGTCGAGCCGTTGACGCTCGCGCCGGCGGCGTCGAGCGGTTTGAAATAATCCGTGTTCCAATTCTTCGAGCCTTGAAACATCATATGCTCGAAAAGATGCGCGAAGCCCGTCCTGCCGGCGGTTTCGTTTTTCGAGCCGACGTGATACCAGACGTTGACGGCGACAATCGGCGTCGAGCGGTCTTCGTGCATAATCACCCGAAGTCCATTCTTCAATGTCATTTCCCTGTATTTAATCGGGGGTAAGCTATCGCCGCGCTGGGCGGAAACAGTTGTAGTCATAAATAAAACAAAGGCAAGCAGAAAAATAATCGTTCTCTTCGTATTCATTAAAAAACTCCTTTTTTATTTGCGTTAAAAAGTGAAAATCAGGAAGTAAAAAACCCGTTCAAATTCCAAACATATTTATAAGCTGAATGAAATACGACAAACCAAACTTTTCAAGTTTTCATTCGGA
>DATHBC010000118.1:0-1687 GCA_035296345.1 Pyrinomonadaceae bacterium
TCGAGGCTTGCGACAAATCAAATTTTCCCGCGCGCGTTCTTCTGAGCTCCGCCAGGTGCGCGCCGGTTTCCAGCCGCCTGCCGATGTCTTCCGCCAGAGTGCGAATGTAAGTTCCGGCTGAGCATGAGACGCGAATAGTTCGGTCTTCGGTTTGAAATTTGAAGTTTGAAATTTCAGATTCGGGTCGTAAATTTCGGTCTTGATTTTCCGGCTGACCGCTGACCGCTGACCGCTGACCGCTTTTCATTAATTCCAGCTCGTAAATCGTGATTTTTACCGCCTTTCGCTCAATTTCGACGCCTTTTCGCGCCAGCTCGTAAAGCTTTTTGCCCGCGACTTTTTTAGCGGAATACATCGGCGGCGTCTGCTCGATTTCGCCGCGAAAATCTTTCAGGACATTTTCAAATTCTTCATCGGAAACTTCACGTAATTCGTAATTCGTAATTCGTAATTCTCCCGTCCCGTCGCCCGTTTCGGTTTCAAATCCCAAACGCACGACCGCTTCGTATTCCTTCCGGTCTTTATCCAGAAACTGCGCCAGCCGCGTTGCCCGCCCGACCAGAATGACGACGACGCCCGTCGCAAAAGGGTCGAGCGTCCCGGTATGCCCGACGCGTTTCGTCTTTAAAATCCGGCGGCATCGCGCGACGACATCGTGCGAAGTAATTCCGGCTGGCTTGTCGATAATCAAAATTCCGTCCATAAAAAGTGAAAAAGTGAAAAAGTGAAAAAGTGAAAAAGTGAAAAAGCCTGTTGGTGAATAGTAAGCGCGAACTTTTTCACCTTTTCACTCTTTCACTTTTTCACCCGAAAATTAAATAACCGGATACAGAAACCGCAAAACCAGGTCGAATCTCGCCGCCCAAGCCGCTTCTTCGTGGCGGGCTTCGGGAATTTCCAGATAGGCGAAATCCAAGCCTTTCTGCCAGCCGTTGGCGAGTAAAATTTCTTTCAGCGCGCGCACCTGATGCTTGATGCGCGAGCCTTCGCGCTTGCCGATGTCGAGCCAGATGCGCAGGGGCAGGCGCTCGCCGATTTTCGCCGTCTCGCGAATAATCTGATTGTTTGCCCACCATATCGCGGGCGACATCACCGCGACGCGGCTGAAAACGTCGGGACGCTTTAAGCCGAGATGAAACGACACCAAGCCGCCTAAGCTCGAGCCGCCGACGCCGGTAAACTCGCGCCCGGGCTTGGTCAGATATTCGCGGTCGATAAACGGTTTTAGTTCCTCGATAATCATGCGCCCGTAAAAATCGGCTTTGCCGCCGTGACCTTTCATTCTGCCGGCGTCGCTTTTGACGGGCGTGTATTCGTCGATTCGTTTCGCGCCCGCGTTGTAAATGCCGACGATAATCAGCGGCTCGATTTCGCCCGCCAGGATAAGCTTTTGCGCCGTTTCGTCCACGCCCCACGCGACGCCGCCGAATGCGTCCCCGGCGTTCATCAGGTTCTGCCCGTCGTGCATATACAAAACCGGGTAACGCCGGTCGGGATTTGCGCCGTATCCGGGCGGCAGATAAACCAGAACGTTGCGCGGCGCGTCCAGGTGCGCCGAGCCGAAATTTTCGTGCAGCTTGATTTGTTCGATTAACATATTCTTTAGTTTTACCTTAACGCGTCCGGGAGCGTTTTCCAAATCCGACTTTTTCGCCCTTTTAGCGGTATAATTATTAAAGAATGCTGC
>DATHBC010000119.1:0-3202 GCA_035296345.1 Pyrinomonadaceae bacterium
TTCGCCTTTCAAATCTTCATGTTCCGCCGCTTTTCCGGTTACATCGGCAACAGGCGCGTCCACCGCGGAGCCGCAGTTGTAACAAAAAAGCGCCTGCGGTCGGACGGGCGCGCCGCAAGCGGAACAAACTGGATTTTCTACCGCGTTTTCAGTCATTATTATGCAGATTAAACAATAGTTATTGAGCGCGCAGTGCGGCGGACAGCTCTTTTACCATCGCCGAAATCTCAGCCGTCGTTTTCGGAACAAATTTTTTGCCGCCGGTTTCTCTGGTCAGCTTGTCGATAATTTTCGTCGAAACTTTTTCGTCCGAGATGCCGAAGACGTAAACCTGAACCTGATTGTCTTTCAGAAACTTCAAGACCTCTTCGATTTTCGCTTTGCTCTTGCGGTCGTCGCCGTCCGTCAGCAGAATCAAGGCTTTTCGCCGCGTCGCCGGTTCGCTGCTCGCTTTTTCGACCAGATGCCGCGCGGCGAAATCGACGGCGTCGAGAATCGCCGTCAACCCGCCTTCGGGATACATCTCGTCCGCCGCCGCGTGAAGCTCGTCCTTGCTGATTGTAAAGTCCTGCAAAAGCTGAATTTTATCCGTGCTGACGAAACGCACGAGAAACGTCTCGTCGTTCGCCTTGTTTTCCTCGACAATATCTTTCGTTATCTCTATAACCTTTTCCAGAATCGACCGGAACGAGCCGGAATTATCCACGACGATGCCGTAGCTGACCGCAGCGGCGGTTGCGGTTTTCGGCGTCGCCGCGCCGCTTTCGGCTTTATTTTGCTGCGCGAAGGCATTAACGAGCGAGACGACCAGCAGCAGTCCGATTGCTGAAAAAAGTTTTTTCATTCTAAGAAAATTTCCTTTAAACTTTGGCAAAGATTTCTCTTTCCTCGCCCAAATCGCGCGCCGACGGCGTGATGATTGTTTTGGCGTTGACGTAAATCTTCTCGCCGTTTTCAATCGCCCGGCGCACGTCGGTTTCGCTGACGAAATCGAGCGCTTTCGATTTTGCGCCGTTGGTCGAAGCCGTTTCCTGCGGTTTTAATTCGTGAATAATCGTTTTAACCGGGCTTGCCGACGGCTGCGGCGAAATCTCGGCTTGTGTCGCCGAACCGTTCGCCGTTGCCGCGGGCGCGGCTTCCGGCTGCGGCGTTTCCGCCAGCTTCTTGGACAAAAATTTATCGACAATCGCGGCGATTTCTTCACGCTTGACGGTTTGCCGCTGCGGAGCTGCGGGCTGTCCGGCTCCGGTTGACGGCTGGCGGCTGGCGGCTGACGGCTGATTAACCGGTTTCGTTTCGAAAGCCACGCGCTTGATGTCCATCAGATGAATCGGCGAAACGTTGTCGGAGGTGACGTTGCCGCCCCATGAGCCGCAGCCTAACGTCATCGAAGGCGACAAATCGGTCGAAAAACCGATTGCTCCGTGCGTCGTCGGCGAATTGATGACGACGCGCGAGGCGGGCATCTGCTCGCCGTAGCGAATCGCCGCCTCGCGATTCTGCGTGTGCATCCCGGCGGTGTGTCCCATGCCGCCGAATTTCAAAATTTCGTAACAGCGATTCGCGCCTTCCTCGATTCCGTCCGCGACAAAAAAGGCGAGCGTCGGCGAAAGCTTTTCGATTGACCACGGGAAATCGCGCCCGACGCCGCCGCAATCGGCAAGCAGGCAGCGCGTTCCGCCCGGCACGCTGATGCCGGCTAGATTGGCGATATATTCGGCGGATTTGCCGACGATTTCGGCGTTTAAGGTTCTCTGCGGCGTCAGCAGAATTTTCGCCACCGCGTCGGCTTCGGTCTGATTCAGAAAATGTCCGCCTTGAAGTTTGAATTGCTCGCGAACCTGCGCGGCGATTGGCGCATCGACGACGACCGACTGCTCGGAAGCGCAAATCGTGCCGTTATCGAAACAGGTTCCGGTCAGAATGTCGCCGACGGCTTTTTCGACGTTCGCCGTGCGCTCGATAAAACACGGGACGTTTCCCGGTCCGACGCCGAACGCGGGTTTTCCCGAAGAATAAGCGGCGCGCACCAAGCCGATTCCGCCCGTCGCCAAGATTACGGCGGTCTGCTTGTGCTTCATCAGGGTTTCAGTGCCTTCGATGGTCGCGGTCGAAAGACAATGAATCGCTTCGGCGGGCAAGCCTTCCTGCACGGCGACTTCGCGCAGAACGCGCGTCGTTTCGGCGATGCAGCGCGCGGCTGAAGGATGCGGCGAAAGCACAATCGTGTTTCTGGATTTGATGGCGATGATGATTTTGAAAATCGCGGTCGAGGTCGGATTGGTCGAAGGAATAATCGCCGCGACGACGCCGCGCGGGCTGGCGATTTCGACGACGCTGTCGGTTTCTTTGACGACGCCGACGGTTTTCAGGCGGCGAAAATGATTCCAGACGTCCTCAGCCGCAAAACGGTTTTTTTCGCGCTTGTCTTCCGGTTTGCCGAAACCGGTTTCCTGGTGCGCCAGTTGACCGAGCCGAGCCGCGTCGCGCAAGCCCGCCTGCGACATCGCCTCGCAAATGCGGTCGATTTTCGCCTGGTCGAATCTGGCAAGCGTCTGAAACGCGCGATGCGCCGATTCGACCGCGTCACGCGCCTCCTGCTGCGAAATTAAATCTTTGTCGCCCATCGTTTTCTCCAGGTGAGCAGTGAGCGGTGAGCGGTAAGCAGTTTTTCTCTGCTCACGGCTCACTGCTTACCGCTTACTTGTTTCTTGACCTGGTTCTATCGTTTGCCGAAATCTCGCTGCCGCTGCCGGATTCGCCGGAGCCGAGCTGACCGCGACCGCCGCCGCCCTGCAAGGCTTTTTCGTCCGGGCTGTAGCCGACGCCGTGCGGCAGAACTCTTTCGACTTCGCCGTGCGGGCGCGGAATGACGTGGACGCTGATCAGCTCGCCGACCCGGCGAGCCGCCGCCGCGCCCGCGTCCCTCGCCGCCTTGACCGCGCCGACGTCGCCGCGCACAAAAATCGTCACGTAACCCGCGCCGATGTATTCTTTCCCGATAAGCTGGACGTTTGCCGCTTTGACCATCGCATCGGCGGCTTCGACCGCGCCGACAAAACCTTTGGTTTCGACCATTCCAAGTGCTTCAAGAGCCATTTGTCTGATTTTCCTCGCTTAAAAAATGATTTACTTTGCCGATTTTAATACAAGTGTTTGGTAAAGGCTAAACTATCACGCGCGTTTCGTATAATCAAGCAGT
>DATHBC010000120.1:0-2256 GCA_035296345.1 Pyrinomonadaceae bacterium
TATAAATGGCTGCTTTCGACCGTCCTCGTCTGGAATGCGGGCGCGCAGAGAGCAATCGGAGACAGAGCGGCAGCTAAAAACAGCTATGCCGAAAGCCTGGCGCTGGCGCGAGACATTAACGATTCGTTTATGATTCAGAGCACCTTGCTCGAATTAGCCAAACAAAGCTATTTCGTCGGGCAAAACCGCGCCGCGCTCAGGCATCTTTACGGAGCTTTCAAGAGCGGCGACACGGCGGGCGCGAGCCTGCGGCAAAGATGGCGAAACTACAGCGACGGCGCGGAGCTGCTGGCGAAGGTCAAACATTACAATCTCGCCAAAGTCGTCTCGCTGGAAAATATTCGTCTCGCCAAAGACCTGAAGGATACGGTATTACTTTTTTATTCGGAGCTGGATGTCGGAATCGCTCACGCCCGCGCCGGTGATGCCGAAGAAGCCGGAAAATGGCTTCTGCTGGCAAAACAAAACGCCGCGTCTATCAATAATGACGACGACCGGAACGAGATTTTAGCCAAAACCACGCTCGAATTGGGACATCTGGAAAGAAAAGAGCGTAATTACCCGCAAGCCGTCAAGCTGTATTCCGAAGCGCTCGGTTACGTCAGGGAAAAGCAGACGCCGTATTACCGTTACGAAATTCAGAAAAGCGGGCTGCTCGCCGAAATGTCGGTGGGCGACGACCCGGTGAAAGTGGAAAAACAAATTTCCGAGACGCTGGAAATGGCGGAAGAGTTTCGCGAGCAAATATCGGAAGAACAGGAGCGAAACAGCTTTTTCGACAACGAGCAGACTATCTACGATATAGCCGTCGCTCACGATTACAAGCTCGGGAAATACGAGCAGGCTTACAATCATCTGGAAAAATCGAACTCGCGCTCGCTGCTCGACTGGCTGAAAAAAGGCGTCGCCGTTAAAGAGGATAAAAAGAAAATCGAAATTACCTTCCGGGAACACGCCGCGCCCGCCCGGCTCGAAGAAATCCGCGCGCGGATGCCGGAGCGCGTGCAGATTCTGCAATACACCTTGCTGGAAAACAAGGTTTTAATCTGGCTGGTTTCAAAAGACGCTTTCTCGGTCGAGCCCGTCGAAATCGGCTATGAAGAATTAAGCGAAAAGGTGACGACGTACGCCGGGAAGCTTTCCGCCCCGGACGGAGAAAGCCAGGCGGCGGCAAAGCTTTTGGGGCGCGAGCTTTACGATTTGCTGATTGCGCCGGTCGCCGGGCGGCTCGACCCGAAGCGGGAAATATGCCTGATACCGCATAAAATATTGTTTCACCTGCCTTTTGCCGCGCTCGGCGCGACTGACGCCGCCGCTGCGCCGGACGAAAAACCGTTTCTTGAGCAATTTAACTTTTTCTATGCGCCGAGCGCCAATGTTTTTCTGCTTTTCACGGATAATGCGAGGCGGAAATCCGATTCTGCGGCTCAGGAAACTCTGCTGAGCGTCGGCAATCCGCGTTTTGACCGGCGGGAATTTCCCAACCTGCACAATTTGCCGGACGCCGAGGACGAAGCGCTCGAAATTGCTTCGTTTTATCCCGCAACGCCGCAAAAACTGATCGGTCCCGAAGCGACCAAGGCGGCTCTGCAAAATCAATTAAAAAACGCCGAAGTTATACATTTTGCGGGACATTATATAGTCCGTCACGGCGAGCCGCTCTCTTCGGGCTTGTTGCTGACCGGAACTGCCGGCGATAACGGCGACGCCGACGCGGATTCCGGCATTCTGACCAACGCGGAATTAATCCGCCAGCCGCTGCCGCGCGCCAAACTGGTCGTGCTGCCGGCGTGCCAGACCGGAGTCGAGCAATACTACAACGGCGAAGGTTTGGTCGGGCTCTCGCGCACGTTCCTCGCCGCCGGCGCGCCGCTCGTCGTCGCCAGCCAGTGGCAGGTCGATTCGCGCGCGACCGCGAAACTGATGAAAAGATTTCATTTTTATCGCAGGCAGGAAAAACTTTCGACCACCATCGCCCTGCGCCGCGCCCAGCTTGAAATGATGAAAGAGCCTGACGGACGCTATCGCGAGCCGTATTTCTGGGCGGCATTTGCCGTTTACGGCGGTCACGCGGAGTTTTGATTTTACTTAAATTTTGATTAAAAAGGAGAAAAGAAAATGTCAACCACTGTAAATATTATTATTAAAGGCATAGCTCTCTGCTATAAAAAAGATGGTCTGTGGAAAGTTCTCTTTCCGTTTGATGACTGTCATACGACAAAGCTTAGTTATGAAAGCGGAACCGAGAAGGGATTC
>DATHBC010000121.1:0-1508 GCA_035296345.1 Pyrinomonadaceae bacterium
GCGCTTTCTATAATTTTATTGTCGTTCTTCAAACAATAGGCGATGAGAAATTCGCTCAATCTGGCTTCCCAAACGTCGCCGGCTTGCAGAAAAAGCTCGCGGGCGGGCTTGAATTTTTCCAGCGCCTCTCTGACCCGATGACCGTCGAGGCATAAACGATAACCTTCTCTCGTTAATTGGTGAGCCTTTTTTAATAATTCGAGATTGCTTTCCGAAACGGTCGCGTAAAAATCGGCGAGGTCGGCGGCAAACGAATCCCCGACGTATTCTCTTTCCAGTTTTCCGGCGTAGGTCAAAGCCTGTCGGTATTTGTTTCTTTCGCCGCCGCTCGCCGCGGTCAACGACATAGCCAGCTTTTGCGGCAGGTATTTTTCTTTTATTATCTCTTTGTTCTGACCGATTAGCTGCCGGGCTTCGATTTCTCTGCCGTCGCCGAAGGCTTGCAGAAAAGCTTCCTGAAGCTGGTCGTTATCGAGGTCTTGCGCCTTTTTTGATTCCAGCTCGCGGACGTTCCGTCCGGCTTCCGCCGCCCAGTCGGAAGCCGATTCCTTTTCCAGATATTTTTCCCACGCTTCGGCAGCCTGGTTGGGAATCGGTATTTTCTGCAAAACGAGAGCCTTGTTAAAAAGCGCTTCGGATAAATTTTTGTCCAGTTCCAGCGCGCGGTTAAAATGTTCCAGCGCGCGGTCGGCGTTTTCCGAAAATTCGTCGGCTTTTTCATCTATTGCCAGCGAGGCTTTTTCCAGATAAGCGACGCCGATGTCGTTGTGCAGGCGGGCGCTGCCGGGCGCGGCTTCGAGCCTGACGGCGAGATTAAATTCGTAGAGAGCCTTGTCGAATTCCCTTTCTGCCAGATGCGAAAGCCCGAGCGCGTGGTGCGCCGCGGCGTCTCCGCGGTCTTGTGCCGCCCGAACGAGAGACTTTCTGGCTTCCGTACGCGCGTCGTCGGCATCGGTCGCCGCCGGGAATTTTTCGTCGCCGCCGCCGCCGCGAGTCACCGTAAACGGCGCGTAATCAAAACCCGCCGTCGAGCGCGATTCCAGCGGTCGCTGCCCGCGATATGCGGCGCGCAGCAGAACGAGTCCTTTATCGACGCCCGATTGATAAAAAAACGCGCGCCAGACGCCGAACGCGGCGGCGCACAGCAATAAAAAGATTGTCGCAAATCGCAGAACGCGTGAAGAAAATAAATTTCGCATCTCAAATTACCTGCCTTTTTTACGGTAAAAGCAGTTGCCTTATGTCTGCGGGCTTTTCATTTTTCGCTTGTTTCATATTGTTATGTCGAAAGGCGGCGAAACCTTTCAGGCAAGTGTTTCGCGGCGGCACGCTCTTGCACGCATTTTCCGACGAGCGCGAAGTTTGCGGGCTTCGACTTACGGCGCGCTGCTGCCGCCGCTCGCGCCGCTTTTCAGCCATTTTCCGGCGGCTTTCGATTAATTATTTCGTTTTCTTTAACCATCTCGCGCAAGCCTGACGACGCGGAAGAAAATCAACAGGCAAACAAA
>DATHBC010000122.1:0-3423 GCA_035296345.1 Pyrinomonadaceae bacterium
GGCGGGCATCCGTCCGCGCCGCTCGCCCGGCGGCAGCCTGACGGGCGCTGAGCTTGCCGACGACGCGCTGCTTTTTACCGGCGGCGGAATGACCGAGATGTTTCTCAATCTGCTTTTCGACGTGGCTTTGACCGACCCGGCGACAGCGCCGAAGGTCGAAGACGTGCGCAGTATGACTTCGCCGCTCTGGAAACTGGCGGAAAACTCCGGCGAGCCGGGAAATTACGGCGAGCCGCCGCGCGTTCGTTTCGTCTGGGGAAAAAGCTGGAACATTCCGGGCGTGGTCGCTGCCGTGTCCGAACACCTGGATTATTTCGACCGGACGGGCACGCCGCTTCGCTCGTGGCTGCGAATGCGTTTTCTGCGCGTGGTCGAGCCGCTGGCGGAAACGACGGCAAAAGCTCCGCCGCTTCCGCTGGTCAACGCCGTCGCCGCGCCGCCGCCGACCACCCCGGAAGCGACGCAGCCGCCTGCTGCGGAAATACCGGACCGCGAGGTGAAAATACACACCTATGCGGCGGGCGAAAGGCTCGACCAGCTCGTCCGCCGGCAGTACGGCTTTTACGGGCATCCGTCGCTGTGGCGGCTGATTGCGAGCTACAACGGCATCAGCGACCCTTTGAACATTCCGGCGGGCACGATTTTGCAGTTTCCGCCCTTGAGCGTTCTGGAAAATAAGCAATGAACCGGCAATTAAAAACGCTTCCGCAAATTACCGTCGAGATTAACGGCGCGGCGCTCGAATTGAGCGAGAGAGCCTCGCTCGCCGAAGTCCGCGTGCAGCAGCGCCTGTCTCTGCCCGCGCTTTGCGAGCTGACGTTTTTCGACGCGACCGGGTTTTTAGCGGGCGATTTGCTTTCGCCCGGCGCGGATTTGCGCGTCAGCGTCGCCGGAGCGGATACGCCGCTTTTCACCGGGCAAATTACGGCGGTCGAGCACGTTTACGAGCCTTCCAACCTGCGCAAAATTCGCCTGCGCGCCTACGACCGGCTGCATCTTTTGCGCAAGCGGCAGCAGGTTCGCGCGTTTGTCCAGATGACCTTGAGCGATTTGATTGGCGAGCTGGTCAGGGATTTTTCGCTTTTCGTCGAGGCGGCGGAAAACAGCGCGCTGCGCGAGCGAATCATTCAGTTCGAGCAGACGGATTTCGATTTGATGGCGCAGCTTGCCGAAAGAAACGGCTTGTATTTCGCCCTGCGCGAAGATACCCTGCACGTTTTCACGCTCGAAGGCATCGCGAGCGACGATTCCATCCCGCTCAGATTGGGCGAAAACCTGCTCGAAGCGCGCGTCGAAATCAACGCCGATAAAATCTGCCGCGCGGTTTCGACGACCGGCTGGAACGCCCTGCGCGTCGAAAATTTTTCCGGGTCAGCCGAGAGCTTCCGCAACGGCAGGAGCATCGGCGCGGGAATCGACGACGCCAGTTTCGGCGACGAGTTTCGGCGCGTTATCACGGACGAAAATATTACGGACGAAGCCGAAGCCGCCGCGATTTCGCAAGCCGAGCTTGACTGGCGCGCCGCGCAGGAAGTGACGTTTTGGGGCGCGGCTGAAGGCAACCCGAAACTTCAGCCGGGCACGCCCGTCGAGGTCGAAGGCATGGCGCAGAATTTAAACGGCAGCTACGTTCCGGCTGCGGTCAATCACACCATCGACACGATAAAAGGCTTTGTTTCGGAGATTTCGACGGCTTTACCGAAACCCGCGTTAAGGCAGAAACAATCGCTGGCGACTTTCGGCATCGTGACCGGCTTGGACGACCCGGAAAATTTCGGGCGCGTGCGCGTGAAACTGCCGAATTACAACGACGTCGAAACCGATTGGATGCAGGTCGTCGGGATGGGCGCGGGAATCGGCAAAGGCTTGGTCGCGCTGCCCGATATTGACGACACGGTGCTGGTTTTTTTCCCGCGCGGCGAGCTGACGCAGGGCATAATTCTGGGCGGGCTTTACGGCACGATTCAGCGGGAAGACTGGGATTGGGGCGTCGAGGAGAGCAAAGTCAAACGCTTTCGCCTGCAAACCGCCGGCAATCAGAAAATCAGCTTCGACGACGTGCGGCAGATTTTGCGGATGGAAAATTCTGACGGCAGTTTTATTGAAATGTCGCCCGAAAAAGTGTCCCTGCACGCGCAGCGAGACCTGGAAATCACCGCGCCGGGACGCGGAATCTTGATAAAAGCCAAAACGATTGATTTCGAGCGCGCCGAAGACGTCGAAGAGCCGCCGAAATCCCGGCAGCAAACCCCGGCTGCCGGAGAAATTCAGGAAATTCGCGATGCGCGGCAGCGGGCTGAGGAGAGACACGAAGAAGATGCTGATTCTGAATAACAAAGCGAAGTTCGTCTGTAAACACGAGCCGGGCAAAGTGACCAACAAGCCGTCGCAGGATTTCGTGAAGATTGAAAAAGAATCCGTGCTGGTCGAAAACGACCCGGAAGGCAGAACGATTAGCGGATGCCCGGTCGTCCCGCCCATCGGCAGACCGTGCGTGACGACGCTCGTCGCTTTTCCCGGCAGTTATTCGGAATGGATACGCATCGGCGGCAAGCGCGTCTCGCTGGACAGGACGACCGGCTTTACCGACGGAACGCCGCCGGGAACCGTTTTATATAAAGTAAATTTTGCGGGACAGCAGTTTGTTTCCGAAAAACAAAAATGAAAATCAGACGCTATCAGGCATGGAAATTTATTCACCCCGACCTCGAAGCCAGCGACGAGTTTGCGGGTTTGACGGTCGCGCCGACGGGCGGCATCGAGATGGTCGCCGAAAGAGATTCGGTGCGGCAGGCGATTCTGCTGCTGCTTTCGACGATTCCGGGCGAGCGCGTCATGCGTCCCGATTACGGCTGCGATTTATACCGTCTGATTTTTTCGCCGAACGACGACACGACCGCCGGGCTGGCGATTCACTACGTCAAACAGGCGATTGACCGCTGGGAGCCCCGCGCGCGCATAGAGTTTCTCGACGCCTTTCCGAACACGGAAGACCGCGCCCGGCTCGATATTCTGCTCGAATACCGTCTGGTTCGGACGCAGGCGCTCGACACCTTGTCATTTTCGCTGAATCTCGCTGGAGAAGAAATTTAATGCCGCTGAAAACTCCAAATTTAGACGACCGCCAGTTCAGCCAGATGGTTGAAGAATCCCTGCGCCGCGTCCGCGAAACCTGCCCGCAGTGGACAGACCTTTCGCCGAACGACCCGGGCGTGGTTCTTTTAGAGCTTTTCGCTTTTCTGACCGATTCGATGATTTACCGGCTCAACCGCCTGCCGGATAAAGCCTACGTCGAATTTCTGCGTCTTATCGGCGTGAAGCTGATGCCGCCGACCGCTGCGGTCGTCAGATTGAATTTCAGCCTGCAAAAAGAGGCGACCGATACGGTGTCGATTCCGCGCGGAACGCGCGTCACGCTCAAGC
>DATHBC010000123.1:0-4953 GCA_035296345.1 Pyrinomonadaceae bacterium
GGTCGAAAGGCGAACTTTTTCGCCTTCCTGCAAGGCTAGAGACGCCTTGATTTTCGAATCGCGGTTGGCTTCCGCCTGACCGATTTCGGCGTCGCGCTTGACTTCCGCCGTGCGGCGTTTGCCGAGCGCGTCGAGATAGCCTTCGTCGTCGGAGATTTCCTGAATCGTCAGAGCGTCGAGCCCGATGCCCATTTTTTCCAAATCGCCCGCCGCTTCCGACGTCAGTTTCTGCGCGAAGCTCTGGCGGTCGTTGTTGATTTCTTCGACGGTCAAAGTTCCGAGGATTGCTCGCAGGTGACCTTCGAGCGTCTGAAAAATAAGCCCGTGAAATTTGTCCTGCGGCATTCCCAAAAATCGTTCCGCCGCCGCCCGCAGCGATTCGTCGTCGCCTTTG
The DNA here is from genome assembly GCA_035296345.1 of Pyrinomonadaceae bacterium. Taxonomy (GTDB): domain Bacteria; phylum Acidobacteriota; class Blastocatellia; order Pyrinomonadales; family Pyrinomonadaceae; genus JALZHR01. The sequence goes on from DATHBC010000123.1 coordinate 395, forward strand.
ATTTTGACGTTGGCGACGGCTTTGACCGAAACCGGAACGCCCTGCGAAGTGTAGGCGCGCGAAGTGGCGAGCGGCACGGTTATCACGTTTAAATCGAGATATTCGACCTTTTAGAGAAACGGGATGACGAGCGTCGCGCCGCCGCGCACCTGACGATAACCGACTACCGAGCCGTCAGTCAATTTGCGCCGGCGACCGGAAATAACCGCCGCCTGATTCGGCGAAACCTTGATGTAATTTTTGCTCAAAAGCATCATCGCGATGAGCAGGCAGACAACTACCGCGACGACTACAGCGATGACCAAAATTGGAAGTTCTAACATTTTTACCTCACTTTATGCCTGCGGATTCGCAAGCCTGAATATTGACACTTTTGAAAAGCGCCGAAATATGAGCGATAAGGAAATCAAAATATTTAGTTTTGATTTTGAATTGTGCGAATTTTAATCTGAAAACGGGTTTGTTTCAAGCCTTCTCGGAAAAAAGCGAAAAGCCTTCGCCGCTGTCGACGCTGACGATGACCGAATCGCTGCCGATTGATTCGATGCGGACGAGCTGACCGGCTTTGATTTCCTCGCCGCCGACGGTGCGCGCCAGTTTTTCGACTTTTTCATCTCCGACGCGGCAGGAAATTTGTCCTAACTGGTCGGGCTTGATATTGACGACGACCTGCGCCGTGCGTCCGATTAAATCTTCCGCGCGGACGGAACTCGTCGATTGCTGACCGTAAAGAAATTTTCCGAAGAAAAAGACAACTGCGCCGAACGCGACGCCGCCGAGCAAGCCCAGCAGCGAACTTGTAGCCGCGCCGAAGCCCATCTGCACGCCGAGCGCGCCGAAGCCGCCGAAGGCGACCAGAAAAACGCTGATGACGCGGCTGTCGAAAATGCCGAAATCGTGGCTCGCGTCGAGGCTGAAGTCCAGCCCGAGCGCATCGAAAACGTCGCCGACGACCAGCGAAATCAGGAGAAAAAGAAATCCGATGCCGCCGATTATCAAAAAAGTGGTTAGCAGTGTAATGTCGGTCACGGTTTTTGCCCCAAACGTTTTAAGAATTTCGCGCTTTTATATTAAAACGAAAATATTCTACAACAGTTTCAAAAATCGGACGACTTTCTAAAGGATAAAGGCTGAAGGCGCAAGGCGAAAGCAAAGAAAATCGCCTTTCTTTATTCTTTCGCCTTGCGCCTTTAGAAAGCCGCGTTTCCGCCAACTCGAAAAAAAGCCGCCGAGCGTTGGACTCAGCGGCTTTAGTCAAATATTAAACCGGTTTTGAATTTAGTTTAAGCTGAAAGCGTCCGCCGCTTTGACGACGATTTCGCCTTCTTCCGCCTCGACCTGGAACCGCGTGGACATCTTCCAGTCGTTGGTAATCGGAAGCTTCACTTTTTCGTCGATGTATCGCTTGAGAAAACGCGCGCCGTAAGCCGGGCTGAAACCTTTCTCGGTCAGCACGTTCATCGCGGCGTCGGTGATTTCGACGATTTTGCCCTGGCGTTCCATCTGGCTTTTCAATTTGCGCAGATAAAGCCGCGCGATGTCGCGAACTTCGTCCATCGTCAGGGGCGAAAAGACGACGATTTCGTCGATGCGATTGCGAAATTCCGGCGAGAAACGCTGCTCGGCGGCTTTCATCACCGAGCCTTTGATTTCGCGCACGTCGCCCAGAGTTTTTTGTCCGAAACCAAGGGGTTTTTCGTATTTTTTGAAGTTTTCCGAGCCTAAATTCGAAGTCATAATGACGATGGCGTCGGAAAGATAAACTTTCTTGCCGCGACCGTCGGTCAACCAGCCTTCGTCAAAGGCTTGCAGGAAAATATTCATCAGATACGGATTGGCTTTTTCGACTTCGTCCAAAAGCAGAACCGTGTACGGATTTTCCCGAAGCTGTTCGGTCAAAATGCCGCCGCGTTCCGAGCCGACGATGCCGCGCGGCATGCCGATAAGCTTTTCGATGCCGACCGTGCCTTCGCCGTATTCGCTCATATCGATGCGCACCATTTTGTTTTCGTCGCCGAACATAAACTCGGCGACGGCTTTCGCCAGCTCCGTTTTGCCGACGCCGGTCGGTCCTAAAAACAACAGAACGCCGTCGGGTTTATAATGATTTTCCTTCAAAGGTCCTTTGTTGAGCCGCAATCGCTGCGCGACGGCTTTGACCGCCTCTTTCTGACCGATGACGCGATTGCCGAGCAGGTCTTCCATATGCGAAAAACGGTCGGTCGTGTCGCGGAAAATCATATCTTTCGGAATGCGCGATTCCTGCGAGATAACGTCGATAATGTGTTCGGCTTTCACGACAGCCGAGGTCGGCTCGTTGATTTCGACTTTGACCGAAGCCGTGTCGAGCCAGCCGATTGCCTTATCGGGCAAGTGCAGGTTGCGAATGTATTTCGGAGCCATTTCCAGAGCCGTGTTGATGGCTTCGTCGGAAATCGTCACCGAATAATTCTTTTCCAGTCGCGGGCGCAAGCCGAGCAGAATTTCTTTCGTTTCGCTAATCGTCGGTTCATCGACTTTAACCAGACGAAAACGGCGCGCTAAAGCTTCGTCTTCACCGATATATTCCTTGTATTCGGTTATCGTCGTCGCGCCGATAATTCTCAGCTCGCCGCGCGCCAGAGCGGATTTGAACATATTCGCCGCGTCCGAAGAAGTGCCGAGCGCCGCGCCCGCGCCGATAATCGTGTGCGCTTCGTCGATGAAAAGGATGATGTCGCTTTTTTCCTTAACTTCGTCGATGATGCCTTTGATGCGTTCTTCAAACATTCCGCGCAGCATCGTTCCGGCGACGAGTCCGCCCATCTGCAATTGAACGATGTGAGCGTTGCGCAGGCGTTCCGGCACTTTTTCCGGTTCGAGTTCAATCAATCTCGCCAAGCCTTCGACGACCGCCGTTTTGCCGACGCCCGGCTCGCCCACCAGCATCGGCGAATTCGAACGCTCGCGGTGCGAAAGAATTTCCAGCATTTGCCGGATTTCCATCTCGCGCCCGATGGTCGGCGGAATCTTGTCCTGGCGGGCTAGCTTATTCAGACTCACGCCGAAATGCTTCAGGTATGACGGCAATTCGTATTTTCGGCGCGTGCGTTCTTCTTCCTGCTCGCGCGTTTTGATGCGCAGGCGCGCCGTCTGCGCGACTTCGTCGGCGGGCACGCCCAGATTCTGCAAAATGTCGTTTAAAAGACTGCGCTCGTCGGTCGAGACGACGTAAAAAATATCGCTTCCGTCAATCACGCGGCGACCCTGCATCTTGGCGCGCTCCATCGAGCGTTTGAAAAGTTCGGTCGTTTCAGGCGCAATACGAAAACCTTTGCCCGTGTGAGCGCGGGTGCTTTCAAGGCGTTTTTCCAATAAAAGCCGAACCGTGCGCGGGTCAATCGAAAGGTCGCGCATAGTCGAGTTGAAAAGCTCGGCTTCCTCATCAGCCAGCGCATGTATAATGTGTTCGATGGAAATATAGTTCTGGTCGCGTCGTCGCGATTCGTTCATCGCGCCGTCCAGAACTCGTCTGCCGCTGTCGCTGAATTTATCTTTATAGGCTTCTAAATCTGTCATAAATTTCTCTTACTGCTCCTGAAACTTTAGATGCCGGGTGGGCGGCAATTTATGCCCGGAAACATTGTATCATTTTCAAAGTAACAAAAGACAGGAAACAATCCGGCAGATTAGGGAAAAGATTTAATCCGCCGCCAATCGTTTCTTATTTTATTGAATAGAGACTAATTAAAGTCTGTCCGGAAAATAACAATCGCGCCGCACCCGTAGATACGACGCGAAACTCGCTCCACATTATCTCGGACGACTTCTAGTCATAATCCTCGCCGCCGTGCATCCCCGCGCCGGCGGCTTTTTTCTTCTCCGGCGCGTCCGTGATGGTCGCGTCGGTCGTCAGCATCAAGCCGGCAATCGAAGCGGCGTTCTGCAAAGCCGTCCGCACGACTTTCGCCGGGTCGATAATGCCCGCCGCCAGCAAGTCTTCGTACTGGTTCGTCGCCGCGTTAAAACCGCTGCCGCCTTCCGCCGCCAGAACTTTTCCGACGACGATTGCGCCGTCAATTCCGGCATTGCGGGCGATGCGCCGGAGCGGTTCTTCCATCGCGCGCCTGACGATTTTCACGCCCGTTAAAACGTCCGGGTCGTCCGCTTCGATTGAATCCAGTTCTTTCGCGGCTCTTAATAAAGCGACGCCGCCGCCGGCGACGATGCCTTCCTGCGCCGCCGCTTTCGTGGCGTTCAGGGCGTCTTCGATGCGCGCTTTTTTCTCTTTCATCTCGGTTTCGGTCGCCGCGCCGACGCGCACGACGGCGACGCCGCCCGCCAGCTTCGCCAGGCGTTCCTGCAATTTTTCGCGCTCGTAATCGCTGGAAACGCCGCCTATCTGATTTTTGATGGTTTGGATGCGACCTTCAATCGCCGACGCTTCGCCCGCGCCTTCGACAATCGTCGTGGTGTCTTTATCGACAATCACGCGCTTTGCCGTGCCCAGGTCTTCGAACGTGACGCTTTCGAGCTTGATGCCGATGTCTTCGGTGATAACTCGTCCGCCCGTTAAGGTC
>DATHBC010000124.1:0-6554 GCA_035296345.1 Pyrinomonadaceae bacterium
ATTCGAGACAGGTCGCGAACGGCGCAGTCAACCCGGAGAAATTGAAATCGCGGCGCGGCGTTCACCGTCAGGCGATGTTCCTGACTTTTGCAGAGGTAAAATAAAATCAAACGAGCGCGAAATCGAATTGCGAATCTATTCCTGCGCGTTAATCCGAATATTAATCCGCGATATGAAATCCCGCTCGCTTTCCGGTTTGAATCTTTCAGCCCTCGCCCGCATCAATCGCCGCCCAAAAGCTTATTCAGAATCAACTGAATGATTCGCGGCTGATCCATCGCCGCCATATGACCGGCGTTTAAGACTTTTACCCAGCAGAGCAGACCGCCGTCCTGTATGTAGCCGAGCACCTGCGAGCCGCCGGAAGCCGAATCGGAAACTTCCCAACGCTCGGTCGGCGCGAGCTTGAATTTCAGCGCCGCATCGCCTTCCAGCAGATTCAGCCACGCCTCCGTACCGAGAAAATTACAATCCTTCGCGTCGTTCAGCCCGGAGATAACCAGAATCGGCAGCTTTTTGCCGAGAAGCTCCTGCACCACACCGGCGACGGAATCGTTGACGCAAGCGGCGTAAAGCTCCGAGACGGGTTCCGAAAACAGAGACATTTTCTGACCTTTTTTGGCGTGAATCGCATCGCGCACGTCGTCTCGATTCAGATAAGCCAGCATCGCGTCGGTCGAAGGGTCGGCAAGCTGCGCGATGTTGGTCATATAAAGCCCGCAGATGTTCTGGATGGCGTTGTCGATATTCGATAGATTCGCGCCCGTGTAGGTCTGGTCGAGGATTGTTTTCTCATACGCCGAAATCAGACCGTGACTGTGGGCGTAAGTCGTGTCGGCAGCCATCTGAACCGGCGGGTTGACCCACGCGTCCATCAAGACCGTGCCCTGCAAATTTAACTTCGAGGCGGGAAAGGCGTTGCCCGCGACGATTGCTTTCGAGAGCAGCGGCAGGTAGGTTCCGGCGTAGGATTCGCCAGCCAGAATCAGCGGATTAGACGCCAGCTCGGGATGCTTAGCCACGAAGTTGAGCAGCGCCTGATACAGTTGACGGCAGCCGGCTTCGGCGTCCTTCGGCAGCGCCTCCGGGTCTTCGGCAAACGACAGCCCGACGCTCAGCGGATGCTCGAAAATCATGTAGTTGGCGTAATTGTTCCAGCCGTCGGCGCGCGGCGTCACCGTTCCTTTATCGTCAACTTCAAAAGGTCCGTTCTCCAGAAAAAAGCCCCAGAAACTGCTCGAACCGGGTCCGCCGTTTGTCCAGAGGATTGTCGGCTTCCGCGCGTAATCCGGCGCGCCGACGAACCAGTAAAACAATTCCTCATCCGTCCCGCTGCCGCCGGCGGGCGGCTGATTAAACGGTCCGTATACGGACGCATATCCAGCAAACTGGGTGCCGGTCGCGCCGCCCAGACCGGGCAGCGATTTTATCCGGTCATCCGGCGCGGTTTTCGGGGAAGTTTCGGCGGGAGAATTTTTTTTACTCATACGAGCGACCTCTTTTTTTATTAAATAAATAAATAGCTGAACACTTATACAATAAATTACCGCTCAATGCAAAAGCTTTGCGCGCAAGGACTTTGCGCAATAAACCGGCGCTAAAATCCGGCTTGAAAACCGATAGGAAATTATCCGTTCGGAAACGCGTGTTTTGCTTTGGACATTGAGCGGAAAAATTGGCACAATAAGCGGGACAAATTCTCTCACACAAACTCCAACAATTGGTCGCGGAGAAAATATGAATTTAGGTCAGGTTTTAGCGCAGGAGCTTCAATACGAATCGCAATCGACGCGCAAGATGCTCGAAAGAGTTCCCGACCGGTTTGCCTGGCAGCCGCACGAAAAATCTATGCCGCTCGGACGGCTGGCGACGCACGTCGCGGAAATTCCGCAATGGACGCGGGCGATTACCACGCAGGACGAGCTGGACTTTGCCGAATCCGACTATAAGCCCGCGACGCTCGCCGGCGCGGCGGAACTGGTCGAAGCGTTCGATAAAGCGGTCGCCGATTCAATCGAGCTTTTGCTGAATGCTTCGGACGCGGATTTGATGCGCGGCTGGCAATTGAGAAACGGCGAGAAAATCATCATGGAAATGCCGAAAGCGATGGTCGTCCGCTCGATGGTTTTAAATCATCTGATTCATCATCGCGGGCAGCTTTCGGTTTACCTGCGGCTAAACGACGTGCCGCTGCCGTCCGTTTACGGTCCGACGGCGGACGAACAGATGTTTTAATTTTAGATTTTAGATTTTAGATTTTAGATTGGCGGCGGAATTTGGCTCACGCCAAATAAATTAAAAAGATAATTTCCGAATCCAATCTAAAATCTAAAATCCGAAATCGCAAATCAATCTATGGAATTAGTCGAATTGGAAAAAGACGCGCCGGAAAACAAGTCTCTGCGGCTTGTGTCGGACAACCGTGAGCCGCAGGCGTTTCCGCTCATCGAAAAACAGTTTGTCAATTTTATATTCTTTCGCGTCAGCCCGGATTGGCGCAAGCAGGCGGCGGAGACGAAAACTCTTTATAAACGGGAATTTGAAAGCGTCTTTGACGATTTCAGCCGCGAATTTTTATTGTTCAGCTATTCGCTCGTCGGCTTTGATTCCAAAGCCGATTTGATGCTCTGGCGCATCGGCGACTCGCTCGATTTGCTTCAGGATATGACGGCAAAGCTCTATCGCTCAAATCTCGGCAGTTTTCTGGAAACGACCGACAATTATCTTTCCATCACCAAAAAAATGATGTTTATTCCGCCGACGAAAAGCGACGGCTGCGAAGACCGCTATCACATCAAAGCGGGCGAGAAAAAATATCACTTCGTTTACCCGTGCGCGAAACATCGCGACTGGTATGCCAAAGCGGACGAAGAGCGCGAGACGATGATTGAAGAAAATTTTATGGTCGGCAAAAAATTCCAGAACATAAAAATTCACCTGACGCACGCCTTCGGCTTCAGCGAACAGGAATTTATCATCTCGTTTGAGACGGACGAGCCGAAAGATTTTCTGGCTCTCGCCGAAGAGCTGCGCCAGACGCAGGCGAGCCGCTTCATCATGCGCGGCGCGCCGATTTACACCTGCCGCCAGCGAAGCCTGACCGAATGCCTCGACGCGCTCGGATAATCAATTACGAATTTCAAATTACGAATTACGAATTACGAGATTATTCTTTTAATTCGTAATTTGAAATTCGTAATTCATATTGAATATGATAAATGTAGAACCTGGACAATATTATATTATTCTTGCAGAAATCAATACCGGAATAGTTTTAGCCGTGGATGGGAAACGAAATATAACAGGCAATACGCCTTATATAGTTTTTGATAATGTCGAGGACGCGGAACGCTACTCATATCAAAAAGTTTCTGAAACACCTGAAATTGAATGTAATATTTACAATGATAAATCTGAATTTGTGAAGATTATTATTCATAATTGAATTATGGTTATTGCGAGAAAATTCTTCATCAGCGGTTTTGTGCAGGGCGTCGGTTACAGGTTTTTCGCGCAGCGCGCCGCGGCGCGGCATCAGGTTTTAGGCTACGTCTGCAATCTGGAAGACGGTCGCGTCGAGGCTCTGGCGGAAGGCAAAGCCGATGCGGTCGAAGGCTTTAAAAACGATTTACTGACCGGACCGACCTTTTCCAAAGTCGAACACATCGAAGAGCTGGTCTTGGAGCCGAGCAAGCTTTATTCATCATTTAGAATCGAAAGGTAAAAACGAGTGAAAAACGAATAGTGAATAGTAGATTTGTAATTTTTCACTATTCACTATTCGTTTTTCACTCTTCACTAAAAAATGGAACATTTAAAACAGCTTATTCGCGAAGTGCCGGATTTTCCGAAAGCCGGCATTAATTTTTACGACATTACGACGCTTTTAAAAGACGCCGACGGCTTGCGTCAGACAATCGACGCGCTGGCTGAAAGCTTTCGCGGGCAGGAAATCGACACGATTATCGGCGTCGAATCGCGCGGCTTTATCTTTGCCGCGCCGCTCGCCTATCACCTGAACGCCGGTTTCGTGCCCGTGCGCAAACCGAAAAAACTGCCCGCCGAGTGCGTCTCGGTTTCCTATGATTTGGAATACGGGCAGGACACGCTGGAAATGCACAAGGACGCCGTCGGCGAAGGTCACCGGGTTTTGATTGTCGACGATTTGCTCGCCACCGGCGGCACGGCGAAAGCCGTCGTCGATTTGGTCGAAGGCTTGGGCGGAAAAATCGTCGGTCTTTCCTTCGTCGTCGAGCTGAATTTTCTGAACGGGCGCGCCAAATTCGACGGCTACGACGTTAGTTCCCTGCTTCGATACGACGCCTGATTAATGCAAGACGCAAAATGCGGGACGCAAAATAAAACGAGTAAATTTTATTTTTCACCGCGGATTCTGGACAATCCGAACTCCGGAATCTAAAATCTAAATCGTTTGCTCCCGTAGCTCAGTCGGATAGAGCGTTCGCCTCCTAAGTGAAAGGTCGCAGATTCGAATTCTGCCGGGAGCATTTTATTTTCAATGGTTTAGGGCGAAAACCGATATGTTTTTCTATTTCGCGCCGAGAAATCACACCCGAAAATTTCTTTTAATAAATTAAATTATTTCCGACGGCTTCGGCAGAAACAAATCTGATTTTGTTTCGGATAAACGAATAATAAAAACGCCCGCCGCAATAGAGACGACGGCGAAAGGCAAAGTCGGCGCGCCGGGAATCTGCTTGAACAGCATAAATGAAGCGATGCAGAGCGGCAGGGCAGCCGCGAAAAGTATCGACAGACGGCGCGGAATGATTTTCAGACTCAAACTCGCTATCCCGTAAAGGGTCGCCGCGATTTGCAGGAGCAGCATCCCGAGCAGTTCGAGAGACCAGCCCGGTTTTATTTCCCAATAATCCAGCGTGACGCCGGCGCATGAAACGACGAGAGCCGTCAGCAGAAAGTAATATCCGGTTTTTTCCAGTCGCGAGCCGGCTTTCCGCTGTAATTTGTGCAGCGCCCAAACTCCCGGCAGAAACAATAAATAAACAATCGCGAACAGCTTTCCGTAGCTGGCGTAAGCCGTCTTCTCATCGGCGAAAGCGAACAAAAAACTTAGCGGCGTCTGAGCCGCAGAAAACCAGAACGGCGGCGTTTCGCCCGGAACGGCGTAAGCCTGATAATAACCGAGACTCATCACCGGCGTCAGCAGGCACGCCAGCGCGCCGCCCGTCAACGCCAAAAATCCGCTTAATTTTAATTTTTCAGACATAATTGTTTTAATTTAAGCGCGGCTTTTAACGCGCCGCTTTCCTGTAACATAAGATTTTTCATTATTGAGTAAAGCGGAAAATTTCTTTATTTCGTATCAGGAGAAATTTTATTACCCGCCATTTCCGGCTCAAAGCGAAAAACGTCAGCTTATTTAGCGCAATCTCCGCCGGAGCTTATTTTGTCGCCGCCCCGACTTAAAAACTATTGACACTCATAAATAAATCAACTAAAGTCACTTCAACCGGCAGCAAGCAAAACCCGTCAGCGTCTGCGGCGCAGCGCCGTTAAATAAAAGAATTTGCCGTTTTCCGGTGCGGCGCGCGCGGATTCAACAAGCCGTTTTTGTTTTTTATCAGTTTCAAAATCGCCCGACAATGCGCTATTCGGCGATACACTATTGGATGAAAGTCGACTATGTCCGATGCCATGCTCATCACTTTTCCGCCCAGTCTCGATAGCGAGCTCAGCCGTTTTTTGCTGACCCACTACCGGATTCCGCATCAGGAACAGCGCCACGTTATAATCTTTTCTTCGCTCTACTCGCTCTGGCACGGTTACACGGTGCGTTTCCCGTTTCTCTACAGCGATTCTTATCGCCTCAATACGGTGCGCAAAATTTTCGAACACTTCGAACCGCTCAGCCCGGACGAGCGCAAGCTGCTGCCGCCCGGAGCGGATGCCGCGAAGGCTGAAGACGACTGGACGCTTTTCAACAGCAGATTGGGAACGGCGACTTCGGTTTTCGGTTATTATCACCTGCTGCCGCACCGGCAGCTTATGGTTCACGCGCTCAGCGGCGGCGCTCCGTCGTTCGAGGTTTCGGCGGTGCGCGGGGCTTACCCGGTTTTTGCGGGATTGCTGCGTCTTTTGCTGCGCCTTGAGGGGGGACGCGCGCAAGAGGCGCTGGCTGAAATCCGCGCGGTGATGCGGATTGTCGACGAACGTCTCGGTGACGGGCGGCAATATCTTCTGGGCGAACGATTCTCGCTCTCGGATATGGCATTTGCGGTCGCGGCTGCGCCCGTTCTTTTCCCGGATAACTACGGCGACGGCGACACGCTTCCGCCTTTGTCCGAATCGCCGCCGGAAATACAAAACCTGGTCGAGGAGCTGCGCCGAAAGCCGTCCGGTCAATTAGCCCTGCGCATCTACCGGGAACGCAGAACGCCCGGCAGCCAATCCTGAAGCGAATGAGAAGCAGCGCCGCCGTTTTTCCGGGCGACTGCGCGGTTAACACGGTCGAGTTGAAATCTTCGTTATCGTGAAAATATCTTCGCTCAGCCGCGCCGAACGGCGCTTTGCAC
>DATHBC010000125.1:0-1659 GCA_035296345.1 Pyrinomonadaceae bacterium
CGCTGAACGGGCTGACGAACGTTTTGAGCAGAGAAAAACAATTCGACCGGGCGCATCAAAAACTCAACCGGGCAATCGAAGCCAGCGCCGCGCAAACAGCCGTTTTGCCCGCGCTGCATTTTTTGAACGCGAAAGTTTTTACAGCCGAGAAAAACGCCGAAGCCGCCGAAGCGGAATTGAAAAAGGCGATTGAGATTGACGCCGATTATTTGCCCGCGTATTCGGCTTACGCGACGATTTTGGCGGAACGCAATCAAACGGCGGAAGCCGTCGAACAATATAAAAAAGTCGTCGAGCGAAAACCTTCCGCCGCCGTTTACACTTTAATCGGGATGCTCGAAGAGGCGCGCGGCAACCGGACGGAAGCCGAAAACAATTACCGCCGCGCTCTGGAAATCGCGCCGGAAACAGCGATTGCCGCCAACAATCTGGCGTGGCTGCTCGCCGCCAATGGGGGAAATCTGGACGAAGCCTTAACGCTCGCTCACGCGGCGGTCGAGCGCAATCAGACAGTCGCCGGTTATTACGACACGCTCGGCTGGATTTATTACAAAAGAGACGCGCCCGCGCCCGCCGTCGAACTGCTCAAAAAAGCCGTCGCGCTCGACCAAATCGAAGCGATAAAAAACGGCGGCGCGGCGAATTCGGCTTACCGCGTGCGGCTCGCAATGGCGCTGGCTTCGGCGGGCGACAAACCTTCGGCGCGCAAGGAGGCGGAGGTTTCGCTGCAGAACAGTCGCGGTTTGAGCGAAAATGAAATGCGGGACGCGAGAAATTTACTGGCGAATTTATAAAATTAAAATACAAATTCAGACCGAAAAATTAAAAGCGCCGAACAGTTTGCCGCTTGACAAGCGAGGCTGAATTTTCGTAGCATTGCAATTCGCCGTCAAGTTCGAGACGGCGCGTTTTTTTGAAAGAAATTTGGACGTGCGCGAGCCAAAACACCGAGCGAAAAAAGTTTCTGGGCATGTACGTCAATTGGTAGACAGCCTCTCTTACAAGGAGGAAGTTAGGGGTTCGAGTCCCTTCATGCCCACCAAGTTAGATTTGAAATTCGGGATTGCAGATTGTGGACTTAGGGTTTGGATTTAGGTTTTATAATAAATCCAAAATCTCAAATCCCAGATCAAAATGCGGAGTCGTAGTTCAGTTGGTTAGAACGCCAGCCTGTCACGTTGGAGGTCGCGGGTTCGAGTCCCGTCGGCTCCGCCAATTATCTCTTTATCATCAGTAATTTGAGAATAATATTAAAATATCTGTCAAGATATTTTAATATTATTCTCAAGTGAAGTAATGTCCGGCAGTTCGCCAGTGGGTTTCTCAGATAAGGCATTGTCAACTGCTTTCTGCATATCATCAGCAACTCTTTGAGCTTCTTCTTTTGTGTCGAAATCTTTTACTCCAAAAGGCTTTTCAGTTTCTGAGTCTTCCTGAAGAACCATATACTTGCCGTCTTTGTTAGGCACATCATCCACGAAAATTCTTATGCTCATAAATTCCTTTAAGTATCTTGAACGAATATAACAAAAAAAGAACACAATACAAAAATTAGATTGTTATCACAAAATTATGAAAAGACACACTTATACTAAATAGTTTGGTGCGTTTCTAAATGGTTAGTTAGATAACAGTTAGTCTAATCGCGGGTATCTATCG
>DATHBC010000126.1:0-4024 GCA_035296345.1 Pyrinomonadaceae bacterium
GTGTGAGACAAAGCGTTGAAATGGGCAAAGACGCGCATTTCCGCAGTCCGGTCTTTTGCCGAAAAGATTTTTCCCGACGCCGTCGCGTCTTCCTCTTTCTGCGGCGCGAGTAAATCCGGCGGATACGAAATTTGGTAGCCGAAACGCGCGTTGTAATAAGTTTTATATTTTGTCTGTCCGTGAGCGCAATTCGAGAAGACGAGCAGAAAAATCGGGAATAAAATTATAAGTTTTTTCATACTAAAAAAGCCCGAACCATTCGACGGCGTGCAGAATCTCGCCGATGCCGAAAGAGGCGAGATTGGCAACGACGACGGCTGCAAACGAGCGAATCCAGTCTTTCGGCTCAAACAGATTTTTTCCGCGAAAGGCAAGCCAGAACAAAAAACATTCGGCGGCGGGCGCGAAAGTTTCGGCGACGACCAGGTAAAGCGTCCGCGAATAATCGAGCAGCAGCGCGGGCAAAACCAATATGACAACCGGATACGTGCAAGCCGTCAGCCACACGCCGCAGGCGAGCCTTTGTTTGAGGCTCAGTTTCGGCGAAAGCCCGACGAGCAAAACCGGCGTCTCAATCAAAACGGTCGTCAGATACCCGATGGGCAGAAAATACCACAAACGGCTTTTCTCGCTGCTTTTTGCCGGAACGAAATCAATGTCTTCAAATAGAAGCATAGGAAGATTAGCCACGAAAGGACACGAAAAGAACACGAAAAATTTATAAAACCAATCTTTCGGATTCGAGTCTGTCTTTTCCGAAATTTAAAATGATAGCAAGTTTTAATCCGGTTGCCTTCAGATAATTCAGAGTTTGAGCCTTATGAATATCCGCGATTTTGTCTTGTGCCTTTAGTTCTAAAATTATTTGCTTTTCAACTAAAATATCTGCAATGTAATCTCCGACTACTTTTCCGTGAAATTTAACTTTAATCGGAATTTGCTGTTCAGCTTTAATTCCGTTTTCCTCAAGTAAAATCATCAGTGCATTTTCATAAACCTTTTCCAGAAAACCATAACCAAGCTCCTTCCAAGCCTGAATAGCCAGCCCGACAACTTTATATGAAAGGTCTTTGTAAACAATTTTCTCTTCCATTTATATTTTCCATTTTCGTGCTTTTTCGTGCTCTTTCGTGGCTAATCTTATTCCGAAATCGCATTAAAGAAAAGCGGAAAAGTCGCCAGGCTCTGACCGCGATATTGCGGTCGAAAGCCGAAAAGTATAATTTTGCCTTTGCCGATATTTATCGAAACGAGCGCGGCTTTTCCGGCGATTTTTTCCGCGCCCAGCGCCCAGCCGGAAAGCAAAACGTCTTTCGGATTCTGCGGGTAGCGCGCGATGATTTCGACGTTCGCGCCGTCGCCGGTAATCTCGAAAGCGGGCGAGTTTTCAAACCACGCGATTGATTCTCGCGGCATTCCTTCGGCGATTCTGTGATTGGTGTCGATTTCCGTTCGCAAAATCGAACCGGGAATGTAGAAATCTTTGCGCGGCAAGCCTGCGGTCACATCGCGGACGGGCAAGCCGAATTCTTTGACGGCGAAGTCTGACGCGCGATTCAGGAAAACGAGCGTTCCGCCGTCTTCGACGAATTTTCGCAGATTTTTCACGCCGTCCTTGCCGACGCCGCCCGTGTATTCTTCGGGCATTGCGCCTTTTGCGTAACCGTTCAGGATTTGATTCGCGGGCTGGTCGGGAAAGATTATCGTTCGCAGCGTGCGCGGAAAAACGCTCGCTCTGAGCCGCGAGTCTTCGAGCGAAAGCCAGGTTTTACCGGAGTAGTTCGAAATATGCTTGTCGGCAATCCAGCGCGTCCAGCCTTCGTCCATCGACGGCACGGACGATTTATAGATGCCGATGCTTTCTTTTCCAAAGCCTTCACGGCTTAAATAAGAGGAAAACATTATGGGTGAATCCATGTAGACGCGCGTGACGGGTTTAAAAACCGGAGTGACGCGCACGCCGTAGAGCAACGGCAAAGTGTGCGCCGTCACGTCGTAAGGCGGGATGGGCTCGCCTTTTTCGTTTTTCAAATCGGGATAAGCCTGATTTTCGAGCAGCGCTTTGGCAAAGCTTCCGTACGGCTGCGCCATTTTGACGAACCTGTCAGGCAAGGCTGCCAAGCCGTCTTTATCCGGCTTTTTCTGCGGCTCGATTGGCTCGCTCTCGACTCCGGCAACCGTCAAAACGTCAATCAGACGCATGGCGTTGGCGTCTTCCATCTCGATGCGAAAGCCTTGCAGCTCTCCGTTTTTTCGCGGGCGGACGGCTTCTTTGCCAACGGCGTAAAATCTTGAAAGCCAGGCTTCGCGATTGTCCGCGGCGTGTCGCAGCAGGGAAAAACTCGCCGTCGTCATATAGTTCGTGATGTCGCGCAATTTCCATTCGCCGCCGAGCCAGACGGGCGAAAAATTTGCCGATTCCTTCCGCACGTCGTAGCCCAGACCGCTGCGCAAATCTTCGTATTTAATCGTTATCGGCGTCGCCAATTTTGCCGAAGCGGTTTCCGACAAAATCCTTACGCCCGCGTGATAATGCGAATAGGCGCGCGCCGGCGTCCACGCGTCGTAAGTCGAATTGGTCGTAATGCCCTGAAAGCCTTTTTGCCGCAAATCGTTCGCCATAAAATTGCCCAGTTCCGTGAAACCTTCGACGATTTCCTTCGGCACGTTCGGCTCGACCGGCTGCATGTACGGCGGCAGGAAAAGCCGCGAGCCGCGCTCGCCCTGCTGGTGTATGTCGTGGACGATTTGCGGATGCCACTGGTTGTGAATTTTTTCGACGGTCAACTGCGTCTCGACCTGCGTGAAAGCGTACCAGTCGCGGTTGTTGTCGTGCCCGACGTATTTGTGATAAAGCTCGGGCGGCGAAGTTCCCTCGAACGGCGTTCCCAGGGTTTTGTCATACCAGTTTTTGACAATATCGACGCCGTCCGGGTTTAAGGACGGCACGAGCAGGACGATGGTGTTTTGCAGGATTTTCCGGATTTCCGGCTCGTTCGACGAAGCCAGACGCTCGGCAATCAGCATCGAGGAAAGCGTCGAGCCGACTTCCGTCGAATGAATGCCGCAGGTGATTAAAACAATCGTTTTGCCCTGCCGAATGAGGCTTTGCGCGAGCCGTTCGCTGCTTCCAATCAGGCGCGGGTCGGCGAGTTTGGCGTTTCTAGCCTTGTATTTTCCGAGGTTTTTTAGATTCTCGGGCGCGGAAATCGTCGCGTAAACAAACGGTCTGCCGAGCGTCGATTTGCCGATTTCCTCAAATTTGACGCGGTCGCTCGCCGCGTCGAGCTTGCGGAAATAATCGACTACCTGCCGCCACGAGGCGAGCTTTCGGTCGTCGCCCGGCGTAAAACCGACGACTTCGCCGGGCGCGGGCGTTTTCTGCGCGAAAATCGAAACGGCAAAAAGAAAGACGGCGGCGCACAAACCGAGCGACGCAGAAGACAGCAGCTTTTTTTGAAACATTCGCTTTGAAAACCTCAAAAGAAATTTTTGTCAGTGTAAACAAAAAAGCCGCGAAATGAAAATTCTTCGGCTCCGCAGCGAAAAAAATAAAAATTTACTGTCGAAAAGTCGCTTTTCGCCTTATTTTCGGACAAAGGGCTTGCCACAAAGGACTTCGGCAAGTTAAATTTAACGCAAGTTTCAATTCGAAAAACTTTCGCCGGTTCTACAAAATTCAAGGAGGCTTTTTTCCAGTGAAGAGAAATCCTTTTCTCGAAAATTTTCGCCCGTATATTCCCGCCGCGGTGACTAATATGCGCGAATTGTCGCCGCTGCCGCTGATTGTCGGAACGCTGCTCGGCATCATTTTCGGCGCGTCGTCGCTGTATCTGGTTTTGAAGGTCGGCTTGACGGTCAGCGCCTCGATTCCGGTCGCCGTCATCTCGATAACGCTCTTTCGGCTTTTGTCGAAAGCGCGCATCACGCGCGACGCGACGATTCTGGAACACAACGTCGTGCAGACGGCGGGCTCGGCGGGCGAATCAATCGCTTTCGGGCTGGGCGTGACGATGCCCGCGAT
>DATHBC010000127.1:0-4205 GCA_035296345.1 Pyrinomonadaceae bacterium
TTGAAATCGAGCGGCGCGTCGTCGAGCGGTTCCGGGTGGCGGACGCGCATCATCACGGCGAGCAGGACGGCGAACAGGAAACCGCTCGGGCTGTTGTAGAAATAAAATCCGGCAATCGAAAAGACAGCCATCACGGCGAAAGCGACCCTGCCCGTAAAATAATGAATTTTCTCGCCGAAAACGGCATAAATCGCGTGTCCGCCGTCGAGCTGTCCCGAAGGAATCAGGTTTAAAGCCGTGACCAGCAGCCCGAGCCACGCCGCGAAATAAAACGGGTTCGCCAGCGACGGAAGACTCAGATTCACGTCAAAAATCCAAGCCAGAAACTGCATCATCAAAGGGTCGGAGAAGACGAATCCGAGACTCAAATCGCCGCCTGAAACATTCGTCGCGGGCTTGGCGTATTCCCACGTTAAAAATCCGGTAACAGCCACCGGAATCAGCGCGATAAATCCGGCAATCGGTCCGGCGACGCCGATGTCGAAAGTGGCGCGGCGCGAAGGCATGGGCGACAAGATTTTGATAAAGGCTCCGAGCGTTCCGGCGGGTCCGATCATCGGCGGCGTCGGGATAAAATACGGCAAAGTCGCGTCGACGCCGTAAATCCGGCAGGCGATGTAATGCCCGCTCTCGTGCGCCGTTAAAATAAAAAGCAGCGAAAGCGAAAAGCTCAAGCCGTGTTTTAAAAGCTCCGGGCTGGCGATTAATTCCGCGAGCGTCCCGACGATGAGTTTTAAATAATTCTGGGGCAGATTGTAGAAAAAGCTGAGGACGTCCGTCCACGTTTCCAGCGGAACGTCGGCGAAAATCGGCTTTGCGCCGAAAGGCTGCAAAACTCCGGCAATCGTCGCCGTGAGAAGCGTGAGCGAAAGCAGGAGCAGGTGTTTGAGCCATGTGGCAGGCTTCGGGCGCATCGCGCGGCGGCGCTGCCGGTTAAGGTAAAAATCCTGAGTTGACATAAAAAAAGTAAATCGTAAACAGCAGTTTAAGCTAACCGTTTACGATTTACGATTCTCGAAACTACAATTTACTTATTTTTTTACAGCCCTGGCTTGAAGTTCCTTGCCGGGTTTGAAACGAATCGTTTTGCCCGACGGAATCGGCACTTCTTTGCCCGTCCGCGGATTGCGACCAATTCCGCGTTTGCGCGGTTTGACGACGAACACGCCGAAACCGCGAAGTTCTATTCTCTTGCCTTTTGCCAGCGCGTCTTTCATCGAATTAAAAAGCGAATCGACGACCTGTTCCGCCTTCTGCTTCGGCACGCCCGTTTTTTCCGCAACGCGGTTGACGATGTCTAATTTAATCATTTCCTTCTCCTTAAAATGTTGGAAGAAAAACCTTTAACCGACGTAGAGTTATATAATAGAAACCCGACGCCCTGTCTGTCAAGATTTTTTACGGTTAAAATCAAGAAAAGAAAATGTTTAATTCATTTCGAGGGCGAAAACTCAAAATAAAACAAAGCATTAGCAGTTTCGGCGAAACGCGAAATATTCCTTGAGAACCGTTTCGGGCGCTTCGAAATGCGGGTAATGCCCGATGTTTTCCAGCTCGATAATATCGGTATGCTGCGGGCAAACCTCGCGAAATCTTTTCACCAGATGCGCGCCGGAAACCTTGTCCGCCAGCCCGTCGATGAACCGAAACGGCACGTTTATCGAATCGAGAGCCGCCACCCAGCGTTCGCGATACGTCTGCCGCTCGCGCATGTATCGAATGAGCTTGTGCGCCACGCGTCGCCCGTCGTTGAATTTAAAAACGGCGAGAAAATCGTTCAATTCGCTTTCGGTCGGCTGCGTGTCCGCGCCGAAGACCGTCGCCAGACTACGCTTGAAACGCGCGTCGGAAATCAATTTTCCGAACAGAAAACCGATTGGAGAAATAAGAATTTTTTGCGCTAAAATCGGTTTGTGAGTTTCCGGAAAAAGCGCGCCGTTCAGAAAACAGATGCTTTCAATCGTAAAATTCAGGCGGTTTTCCGCGCGGCGCGCGAGCAGTTCCTGCGTAATCGTGTTGCCGTAATCGTGGGCGAGAATGTGGATTTTTTTGATTTTTAAATTTTCGGCGAGCGCCTGCAAAACGTCCGTCTGATTAAACGTCGTGTAAGCAAAATCCGCGGGCTTGGCGGAAAAGCCGTAGCCGATCATATCGAACGCCGAAACGGAAAACTCTCTCGCCAATTCGTTCCAGATTTTATGATAATCGTACGAGGAAGACGGAAAACCGTGCAGGCACAGCAAAACTTCCTCGGAGGCTGCGCTTTGCCGGTAAAAAACCGGGAAACCTTTGTAATCGAAAAACTTTCCGCTCGCCCGCCAGTCGTTTAAATTCATTGATTATTCCGTTCAAAATGTTATATTTCTACAATATAATAAATTCGCGAGTAAGGGGTGGAATTATGTTAAGAGGTCGGGAAAGTTCAAACATCGAAGACCGTCGCGGGATGGGCGGCAAAGGACTCGCCATCGGCGGCGGCGGTCTCGGCACGCTGGTCATTATCGTTATCGCGCTGCTCTGCGGCGGCGACCCGCGCGCCTTGCTGGATAATTTGGGCGGCGGCGGGCAGCAGCAGGTTCAGCAGGAACAGCAACGCCAGCAGCAGCCGAACAATGCGCAGCAGGACGACCAGCGCCGCTTCGTCGCCTCGGTGCTGGGCAGCACCGAAGATGCCTGGCGCGAAATTCTGCCCCAACAGGCGCGCGTGCGGTATCAAGACCCGGTGCTCGTGCTTTTTGAAAATCAGGTTCAATCGGCGTGCGGCGTCGCCGGCTCCTCGACCGGACCTTTTTATTGTCCCGGCGACAACAAGCTTTATCTGGATTTTTCCTTTTTCCGCGATTTGAAAAACGAGTTCAAAGCCGACGGCGATTTTGCGCAAGCCTACGTCATCGGTCACGAAGTCGGGCATCACGTCCAGAATCTTTTGGGCACGATGGATAAGGTAAATCGCGCCGGAAACTCGAATGCGCTTTCGGTCCGTCTCGAACTGCAAGCCGACTGCTACGCGGGAGTCTGGGCAAACCACGCGCAGAAGAAAGGTCAACTGGAAAAGGGCGACTTCGAAGAAGCGTTGAAGGCGGCATCGGCGGTCGGCGACGACTCGATTCAGAAACGCGCGCAGGGCTACGTCGTGCCGGAATCCTTCACGCACGGTTCTTCAAAAGAAAGAATGCAGTGGTTTACGCGCGGATTTCAGTCGGGCAACATGCGCCAATGTGATACTTTCGCCACGCGATAAATTTGAATCTATCCGACTTTTATGAAGGCGTTCAGATTCTGGAAGCCCTTTATTATCTTACTGGCGGCAACGCCGTTTTGCCTGCTTTTCGCATTCGCTTCGGCGGGAGCGGGACACGGCGACTATATTTTGGCGACGGTTCTGTTCCCTTTTACAATGCTGTCGGCTGTTTTTTTTAATTCAATTACTATTTCGTTTGTTTGGCTGGCAATCGTTCAGTTTCCGATTTACGGAATCGTCTTCGGTCTGGCTAATTTAAGAAACAAACTGGCTATTTCGATAGCCGTAGCGCTGGTTATTCACCTGTCGGCGATATTCGCCTGTTTCCTGTTTCTCAGAGAAAACCTTTTTTGACTTTCTCACACAAATTTAAATTAGCTGCTGCTGACTTGAAACGGTTTGCCGTAAAGCTCCTGGTAAATCCAGCCTAAAAATCTGGCTTCCGCCGTGCAGAGCGCTTCGAGCCACGCGCTCGTCAAAAATAGACGCTGCTCGGTTTTGGAAGGAATTTTCTGCGCCTCCAGGACGAACGACGCGCCTTCGTTCGTTTCCAGCTTGTATTCGGCGACCGTGTCTTCGCGCGTTTGTTTCGATTCGCCGAGCGCCTGAATCACTTCGGTAATCCAGCGCTGCAATTTCTGTTCGGAATCGTTTTCCGCCAGCGCCTGAAAAGCGCCGATGGCGAAACGCGCCTCGGCATTTTCAAACGGGTAAACCTCGATGCCCTGCGCCGCGTCGTCAGCCTGTTTCCACTCGAAAAGCTCCTCGACCAGCGGGTTGCGAACGAGCGCGACTTTCGGGTCGTAATTTAAAAACCATTCCAGCAGGTCGGCGAGCGAATTGATGTTGATGTCGCCGCCCGGATTTTTTTCCAGCTTCGGCGGGTAGTTTTCCGTCTGTGCTTGTGCCATAAAAAGATTTTAACGCAAAAAGGATTTAGCCACGAATGAACACGAAAAAGCTC
>DATHBC010000128.1:0-3400 GCA_035296345.1 Pyrinomonadaceae bacterium
AAACAATCTACTTATTTCTACTCTTGATTCACATAGGTGGAGTAATAACAGGATGGAGTAGGCTTCGCGGCTTGATATACAGGATGAAAACTGCTTCTATTCAGAAATTTTAAATAAAACTCGAAAGCCGAGTGGAAAAACAATTTATCCTGTTCATCCTGTCTATCCTGTTTGAATCGCCTCTAAAATATTTCGAGCAGCTTCGACCAAGTTTTCTTCTCCCGCGACGACGCGCAAAATGCCGTTTGGCGAAAAGGTCGAGCCTTCGTTTTTTGATAAAAATTCCATCAGTTTTTCCGGCGCGATTTTTGAGTTTTCGCTTAATTTCACGGCAAAGCCGTCGCGCGTTTTATCGACCGAGACGAGCCGCAATTCTTCCGCAAGGCGCCGCAGTCTCGCGTAATCGAACAGGTTTTCGACCGACGGCGGCATTTTGCCGTAGCGGTCGTTGATTTCCGAATAAATCTGGCGCAAGGTCGCCTCGGAATCGGCGGACGAGATGCGTTTATAGGTGCGCAGGCGCTGACCGGTTTCGTTGATGTAATCCTGCGGAATCGAAACATCGACGCCCAAGTTTATCGAAACGCTCGTTTCGTCCTCGATTTCCTCGCCGCGAATTTCGCGAATCGTGCGTTCGAGCATTTTCACGTATAAATCGAAGCCGAGCGTATCGAGATGACCGGATTGATGACCGCCGAGAATGTTGCCCGCGCCGCGCAGTTCCAAATCCAAAGCCGCGATGCGAAAGCCCGCGCCCAAATCGGAAAATTCGCGAATCGCCGAAAGGCGGCGGCGCGCAATC
Organism: Pyrinomonadaceae bacterium; assembly: GCA_035296345.1. Taxonomy (GTDB): domain Bacteria; phylum Acidobacteriota; class Blastocatellia; order Pyrinomonadales; family Pyrinomonadaceae; genus JALZHR01. The sequence continues at coordinate 803 of DATHBC010000128.1, forward strand.
GGCGTCAGCTCCAGCTCGGACGGAATCAGCAGATAGGCGTAAGCGCGGCGGTTCGAGCGACCGACGCGCCCGCGCAGTTGATAAAGCTGCGACAGACCGTAATTGTCGGCGCGATTGATGATAATCGTGTTGGCGCGCGGAATGTCGATGCCGTTTTCGATAATCGTCGTCGCGACCAGCACGTCGTATTTGAAAGCGACGAAATCCAGCACCGCCTGCTCCATTTCCTTTTCGCCCATCTGCCCGTGCGCGACGACGATGCGCGCGTTCGGCACGATTTTTTTTATGTGCGCGGCGATTGTCTCAATCGTTTCGACGCGGTTGTGAACGAAGAAAACCTGACCGCTGCGCGCCATTTCCAGCTCGATTGCCGATTTTATGACGCTCTCGGAAAACTGCACGACCTGCGTGTTAATCGCCAATCTATCGCGCGGCGGCGTTTCGATGACCGACATGTCGCGCATCCCGAGCAGAGACATATTCAGCGTGCGCGGAATCGGCGTCGCGCTCAAGGTCAAAACATCGACCTTCTTTTTCAACTGTTTCAATTTCTCTTTATGCCCGACGCCGAACCGCTGTTCTTCATCGACGACGACCAGACCGAGCTTCGGCAGTTTTACGTCGTTCGACAAAATCCGGTGCGTGCCGATTAAAATATCCAGCTCGCCTTTTTCCGCTTTTTCGATGACCGCTTTCTGCTCTTTCGGCGAGCGAAAACGCGATAAAAGCTCCATCGAAACGGGAAAGGCGGCAAAGCGTTTTTTGAAACTTTCAAAATGCTGGTAAGCCAGAACGGTCGTCGGCGCGAGAATGGCGACCTGTTTGGAGTCCATCACGGCTTTAAACGCCGCGCGCATCGCCACCTCGGTTTTCCCGTAGCCGACGTCGCCGACGATAAGCCTGTCCATCGGCGTTAAGGTTTCCATATCGCTTTTGACCGCTTCAATCGTCGTCGATTGGTCGGGCGTCAGTTCAAACGGGAAAGCGTCTTCAAATTCTTCCTGCCAGGGGCTGTCGGCGGAAAACGCGAAGCCCTGCACGAGCTTTCTTTCGGCGTAAAGCCGCAAAAGCTCGTCCGCCATATCGCGCATCGCGCGTTTCGCTTTCGCTTTTGTTTTCTGCCAGCCGATGCCGCCCAGGCGGTCTAAGCTCGGCTGCGTCGCCTCGCCCGAAGAATAGCGCGAAACCAAATCCAGACGCTCGACCGGCACGAATAATTTTGTGTTGTCGGCGTAAATCAAAAGCATGAACTCGCGCTGAAGCCCTTGCGATTCAATGATTTGCAAGCCTTCGAAACGCCCGATGCCGTGGTCGACGTGGACGACGTAATCGCCCGGCTTCAAATCGCGAAAATCCGAGATAAACGCGCCGAGTTTGGTTTTCGTGCTTTGCGCCTTGTCCTTCGTCCTCTGAAATTCCGCCTGCGTCGTTTCGCCGAAAATATCGGTTTCCGTCTGCACGATTAAATCCAGCGAAGGAATTTCAAAGCCGCTCGACAAATCGCCGACGAGCAGCGCGCTTCCCGGCAAATGAGCGTCGTAATCGCGCAGAATTTCGGTTAAACGCTCGACCAAACCGTGCGATTGCAGGACGATGATTAGTCCTTCGTCCTTTGTCCCGTGTCCGCCGCCGAACTTTTGCGTCTCGGCGTTTGCGCGTTTTAGTTCGCCTGCGAAATCCCTGACGTTGCCGTGAAATTTTCTGGTCGAGCGCGATTGGATTTCAAATTCCGAGGGTTTTTCGGCGGTCGAGAAAAGGAAAAGCGGTTTCCGGTCTTCCACTTTCGGTCGGAGCGTTCCGATAGTTTCAAATTCTGCTCTGGAATCTGAAAATTGAAATTCCTCGTCGGTTTCGGCGGCGGAAAGCCCGAGCGCGCGAAGCTCGACGCGCTGGTTTCGGCTCAGGGCTTCGCGCAATTCTTCCACGCTCAGAAACAATTCTTCCGGCGCGAGCGCAATATCGTCAGCCGCCTGCATTTCGGCGTAGCGCGCCGACAGATTTTCGTAAAAGCTCGCCAGCGTCTGCTCGATAACCGTCGGCTCGTCAATCACGAAAATCGTGTCCGTCAGATATTCGAACAAGTTCGATTTTCGGGGATTCGTCAGCGAAATCAGAAATTCCCAGCCGGAAAACGTCTCGCCTTCGTCGGCAAAGTCCGTCCGGTCTTTCAAATTTCGCTCGAACCTTTCATCCGCAAAACGGTCGCGCGCGAAAAACGCCCAGTCCTTAAAATCTTTTTCGCCGGCGCAGAATTCGCGCATCGGCGCGAGCCGCACCTCGCGGATTTGATTGACGGAAAGCTGCGTGGCGGCGTCGAATTCGCGAATCGAATCGACCGTATCGCCGAAAAATTCGATGCGCACCGGGTTTTCGGCGTCCGGCGACCAAACGTCGACGATGCCGCCGCGCATCGAAAATTGCCCGAAATTGTAAATCGGCTCCTCGCGCGCGTAGCCGCAATTCGTCAGGTTCTGAATCAATCTTTCCGGCGCAAATTCTTCGTCGCGACGCAGATACGCGCCGTAATTTTTTATTTCCTGCGGCGCAACCGTTTTCATTATCAAGGCTTTAGCCGAAGTCAAAACGAACCCGGCTTTA
>DATHBC010000129.1:0-3962 GCA_035296345.1 Pyrinomonadaceae bacterium
AAAAACATGGCGAAAGAATGCGTTATCGCCAGCAAAAACGGTCGCGGCGTTTTACCGGGAAGCAGAAAATAAAAGCCCGCGAGCAGAAAAAATACGCTAATCGGATAAACGTCAGCGTCCGTCGAAAATCTCCACCAGGCAGCGCAGAAAGCGAAAAGCGCCGTGAAAGCGCAGCTCAAATACGCGCCGCGAAAGGCGTGCATTAAGATTTTAAAAAAAACGAGCGCAGACCCGGCGGAAAAAACAATCGTGACGTACTGCAAAACGTAAATCGCGCGCGTCTCGAACCCGAGATTTCGCGCCGCTTGAAAAGCCAGGTAGCCGAGCGCGTTGTAAAAAAGATGATTCGGATGCAGAAGATGCGCGCCGAAACGCGGGCTGTCTTCGATAAACTGCGAGTAGATAATCGCGTCCCAGTAAAAATCCTGCGTCGGAAACGCCGCGTAAACGCCGAATATCAGCAGGGCTAAAAACAGAAGAGAGTATTTTCTCGAACTTTCGGTAGAAAATACTCTCTGATTCTCCATAATGAAATTATGAGTCTGGAATTATGAATTTTGAAGTGTCATGATAGAACGAAACTTATAATTCAAAACTCAAAACTTTTATTTGTGCCGTTCGGTCTCGGTGACTTCGGTAATCGTGCCGCCTTTTTCCTGCCCGCTGACGCGCTGCTGAATCGCGGCGACGCTTTCTTTCGAGCGATTCAGAAACGGCGCGGGATACACGCCCATAAAAACCATCAGCAAAACGAGCGGCGCGATAAGACCGATTTCACGCGCGGTCAAATCCGTCAGGCGGCGGTTTTTCGGGTTCGTGATTTTGCCGAAGAAAACGCGCTGCACCATCCACAACAGATAAACCGCCGCGAAAATCACGCCCGTTCCGGCGAGCATCGTGGCGATGTGATTCCAGTTCCACGCGCCGATGTCGAGCGCGTGCGAATTCCACATTCCAATCATAATCAGAAATTCGCCGACAAAGCCGTTCAGAAAAGGCAAGCCGATGGAAGACATCGTGGTAATCACGAAAATCGTCGTGTAGAGCGGCATCACGTTTGCCAAGCCGCCGAAATCGGAAATCTGCCGCGTGTGTCGCCGTTCGTAAATAAATCCGACGAGTAAAAAGAGCGCGCCGGTCGAAACGCCGTGATTCAGCATTTGATAAAGCGCGCCCTGCATCCCGATTTCCGTAAACGAAAACATTCCCAGAATGACAAATCCCATGTGCGAAACGGACGAGTAGGCGACCAGCCGTTTTATGTCGGGCTGAACCATCGCGACCAGCGCGCCGTAGATGATTCCGATAACCGCCAGAATGATGAAAATATACGCAAATTCGCGCGACGCTTCGGGAAACAGAACGAAATTGAAACGCATCAAGCCGTAAGTTCCCATTTTCAAAAGCACGGCGGCTAAGATTACCGAACCGGCGGTCGGCGCGTCCGTGTGCGCGTCCGGCAGCCACGTATGCAGCGGGAAAAGCGGAACCTTGATGGAAAACGCCAGCGCGAAAGCCCAGAAAAGAATCGCTCCCGTCATGCCGGTAAACGCCAGATTTCCGGTTCTGAGCGAATCGACCAGCGTGACGAAATCGAACGTGCCCGCGCCCGTCTGTTCGGCGTGTATGTAGTAAAGCCCGATGATGGCGACCAGCATCAGAAGGCTGCCGAGCATCGTGTAAACGAAAAACTTAACCGCCGAATAAATGCGATTTTCGCCGCCCCAGATGCCGATCAGGAAAAACATCGGAATCAGCGACGCTTCGAAGAAAAGATAGAAAACCAGTAAATCGAGCGAGACGAAAACGCCAATCATCGCGCTTTCCAGCAGCAGCAGAAAAATATAAAAAGCCGCCGCGCGTTTTTCGACCGCGCGCCACGTCGAAATGACGGCAATCGGCATGATAAACGTCGTCAGAATCACCAGCCACAAGCTCAAACCGTCGACGCCGACGTGATAATTCGTGTTTATCGCCCGAATCCACGGGACGTTTTTCTCAAAGAAAAAGCCGGAAGCCTGCGCCGCGCCGCGGTCGACGAGCAAAACGAGCGAGACCGCGAAATTGACCAGCGTAAAGCCGAGCGTCAGCCATTTCAGATGGCTTTCCTGCTTCCAGAACATATTGTGCGCCAGCGTCAGAACCGCGCCCAGCGTCGGAAGCAAAATAAGAATCGTTAAAAGATTTTCCGTTATGAAATCCATTTTTTTAGTGGTCAGCAGTCAGCGGTCAGCAGTCAGTTTTAGCTGATAGCTGATGGCTGACCGCTGAAAGCTAACTAATCAACCTAAACCCGTAATAAATAAAATATCCGAGCACGACCAGCGCGCCGAGCAGTATAAAGGCGGCGTAGCTGCGGACGAATCCGACCTGGATTTGACGAACGACGCCGCTGAACGCCGAGACGAAATGTCCCGCGCCGTTGACGATGCCGTCGATAAAACCTAAATCGAAGCCTTTCCACAAGCCTTCGCGCGAAAGCCTCGTCAACGGGTCGACGATGTAGCCGTTGTAAAATTCATCGACATACCATTTGCGTTCGAGCAGGCGCGGCATCTGCCGGAGCGGATTGTTTCTGAACATCAGCCAGCCGATGACGATGCCGGCAATTGCCAGCAGCACCGAAACGCCCGCCAGCGTCCTTTCAGCCGCGATTTCTTCCGGCGAATGCGGATGCTCGTTTGCCTCGCCCGGGTGATTTCCGGTTTTTGACTCAGCCGACGAGGACGAGGTCGATGAAGCGTAAAAATGCTTGACTTCCTTTTGCTGGACGGCGGGCGCGGAATGCGAATCGGTTCCGCCGCCTTTTCCGCCGCCGACTTTGGCGATAACCGGAGCGAGAGTGTGCTCGAAAGCGTTCACGTCGCCCGCGCCGAAAAGCGAGCTTAACGCGTAAGGGATGCCGACCAGCCCGCCGAATGTGGAAAGAATCGCCAGCGCCGCCAGCGGAACCCACATCGTCCACGGCGATTCGTGCGGCTTGAAGTTTTCGTCGATGTGATGATGATGTTCTTCCTCGTCGTCGTGGTCGTCGTGCGCCGCGCCGTGTTCTTCGTCGTGCGCGTGATGCGCCGTCGCGTGCGGGTCGCCGTGCGGCGTTTCGTCGTCGTGCGCGTCGCCGTGCGCGAAGGCGTTTTCTTCGGCGTGCGCCGCATCCGTCGGATGGTCGCCGTCGGGCAGAGCGAGCGTGAAACGCGATTCGCCGAAAAACGTCATCCACATCATTCGCGTCATATAAACAGCGGTCAGAACCGCCGTTATCAAACCGACAATCCACAAAATCAGGTTGACGTGAATGCCCAGAAAAGTCGCGTCGTGCGCGGCGTTGGTCGCCGCGAAAGTTTTATATAAAATTTCGTCTTTCGAGAAAAATCCAGCCCAGACCGGGATTCCGCAAATCGCCAGCCAGCCCGCCGCCATCGTGATAAACGTAATCGGCATATACTTGCGCAAGCCGCCCATCCGGCGCATGTCCTGCTCGTGATGCATTCCGTGAATGACCGAACCGGAACCGAGAAACAGCAGAGCTTTGAAAAACGCGTGCGTCATCACGTGGAAAATCGCCGCGATAAAAGCGCCGACGCCGCAGGCTAAAAACATATAACCGAGCTGCGAAACGGTCGAATAAGCGAGAACTTTTTTGATGTCGTTCTGCGCCAAGCCGATGGTCGCGGCGAAAATCGCCGTCGCCGCGCCGATAACGGCGACAATCAGCATCGCCGTCGGCGCGTTCTGGTAAATTCCGTTGCAGCGCACGACCATGTAAACGCCCGCCGTCACCATCGTCGCCGCGTGAATCAGAGCCGACACGGGCGTCGGACCAGCCATCGCGTCCGGCAGCCATGTATAAAGCGGAATCTGCGCCGATTTTCCGCACGCGCCGATAAACAGCAAAACCGCAATCGAAGTGATGCCGCCCGCGACAATCGCGCCCCACGTAAACGGGTCGGCGGGCATCGCCG
>DATHBC010000130.1:0-1771 GCA_035296345.1 Pyrinomonadaceae bacterium
CGCCGCCGTCGCGCTCAGCCAGACAGCCGAAACAAGAAGAAACGCGGTAAATTTCCGAAACTGTTCCTTACGCATTATGCCTCCAAGAAATTACGTTCAAGCCGATAAGTGGATTGTATCTTTAAAGTGCCTGCTAGAGCAATGTTTTTAAGATGCACAAAAGCCGGAAAAAGGTTGGGCAGATGCAAATAAATTTACAAAAGTTAACGAAAATTATTTCTTCCGGCGGCGAAAACTGTTAAAGTAGAATTGCGCCGGCAGTTTGCGGCGCGAAAACATTCCGCTTTTCCAGAAAATACCGACGAAATTTTCCTTCCGATTTTTTGTAATTAAACCGACTGAATTTGACCGCCAACCAATGAAACGCATTCAGGAAAAAGTAAAAGATTTAGTGGAAGTTCGCCCCTATCGCGGCTTGCGGGATTTCCTTTCCGACCCGTCCGAGACGCTTTCGGCTTATCATTTCACCGACCAGACGGCGGAAATGATGGCGAAATGGCTGGACAAAGTCGCCGAAGTGCAGCCCTTGAGCGGCGCGGCGAAAGCGCTGGCTGGGTATCGCGGCGTCGGCAAAAGCCATTTCCTGGCGACGCTCGGCGCGATAGCCTCGCATCCGGAATTGCGCTCGCGCGTGACCGAGCCGGTGGTCGCCGCCAGCGCCCAGCACCTGAAACGCCGCCGCCATCCGGTCGCCTACGTGCGGCGCGGAACGCACCCGACCCTGCTGGAGGAATTAAAAGCGGCGCTGGCTCAGGCAATCGAAATCGCGCCGGAGAATTTAAACGGCTCGCTCGCGGATTTACTGAAAACCGCCGCCGACAGAGCGGGCGATTTGCCGTTCGTTCTCATCATCGACACCGCTCACGACCGCGCAAGCCGCGTCGCCCGCGACGACGGCGGCATGCTCGGCGAGCTGGCTGAGCTGGCTAAAAATCTGAATTTGTTCGTCGCCGTCGCGCTGGACGACGACATCGCCGGGGCGGACGGCGTCAATGCCGCCATCGCGCGCAATTACACCATTGATTATCTCGACCAGGAACACCTGTATCGCATCGTCGACACGCATATTTTCCCGAAACACCGGCAGACGCAGCGGCTCGTTCACGAAATCTACAATTATTTTCGCGGGCTTTTGCCGAGCTTTCGCTGGAGCGAGCAGCGATTCGTCTCGCTTTACCCGCTGCATCCTCTGATTTTAGAAATCGCGCCGTTCGTCCGGCTTTACGTGCCGGATTTCGCGCTGCTCGGTTTTGCTTCCGAAGCGGGCGCGAAGATTTTGGGTCGTCCCGCAAATTCGCTCGTCGGGCTGGACGAGGTTTTCGACCGCGCCGAATCCGCGCTCAGAAAAGCCGCGGATTTGCGCGAAGCGTTTCTGACCTACGACCGGTTGAGCGCCGAAGTCATCGCGCACGTGCCCGTCATGCAGCGCCTTCAGGCAAAGCTCGTTTTAAAAGCCCTGATGCTTTTATCTCTGGACGGCGACGGCACGACCGCCAGCGAAATCAGCGCCGCGATGCTGATTTACGACGAGAACGCGCCGCAAAATTCCATCCGGCAGGTCGAAGATTTGCTGGAAACCTTCGTCTCGATTTTTCCCGAAGCCGTCAACCGCAAAGAGGAAGCGGGCAGGGAAATTCGCTACAGCCTGAAGGTCAACAGCAAAGACAACCTAAACGTCGCTTTGAGTGAAGCGTCGCTCGGCATTTCGCCGGACGTCGTGCCGAAACTGCTGCGCCGTATTGCCGCCGAGCGTTTCCCGGATTGGCTTGTG
>DATHBC010000131.1:0-1859 GCA_035296345.1 Pyrinomonadaceae bacterium
CGACGTGACGCAGACGACCGAGGTTCTGGGCAAAACGGCGGGCAAAGACGTTTCGGCGGAAAAAGCGACGTACCCGGCATTTTACGGAATCGAGCAGACCGGCAAGCTGGCGGCGAAAGTTCACGTCGAAGCCGTCGCGGCATTGAATCGAATCGACGGAAATACGGATTTATTAAAAGATTTGGTCGGTTATATTCTCAAGCGTCAAAAATAATTTAAGCCCGCCATATTCATTTTTTCGTTGAATCTTTTTCTTTAAAGAAAGTATAATTTTTCGGCGAATGCGGAAAATGCCCGCGATTCTTTCTTTTTCCTTCCTCGTAAGTAGTCCGATGAACGATTCTGTCTTAAATCCGAAAAATCTGTGGAAACCGCTTCTGGTCGCGGCGGCGCTCGCGTTTCTTTACTCCGGCGTGCTGGCGAAGCTGGGGCGGGACTGGTGGACGGACGAAAATTATTCGCACGGGCTTTTGGTTCCGTTCGTCATCGGCTTTATCGTCTGGCTGGAATTCGGCGGGCTGAAGAAAGCTGCCGGCAGAAATCCCGCTTTAATTTTCGGCGGCGCACTGATTTTAACGTCGCTTTTACTGCTGCTGGCGGGAACGCTCGGCGCGGAGCTTTTCGTGCAGCGCGTCTCGCTGGTTTCGATGCTCGCCGGCGTCGTCATTTATTTTTTCGGCGCGCGGGTTTTAAAGCTTCTGGTCGTGCCGTTCGTTTTGCTGCTGCTGGCGATTCCGATTCCGCAGATTATTTTTAATAAAATCGCGTTTCCTTTGCAGATTTGGGCTTCGCAGCTCGCCATCTGGGGCATCCGGATTTTTGAAGTCCCGTCGGTGCGCAAGGGAAACGTCATCGAGCTTCTGCCGCAGGGCGCGACGCAGGTCGTATCTCTCGAAGTCGTCGAAGCGTGCAGCGGCATTCGCAGCCTGATGACGCTTGTGACGCTCGCCCTGGTTCTGGCGTATTTCACGCGCGCGCGAAAGCCCGACCCGGAAAGCGGCTGGCTGGATTGCCTGAAGGATTTCGATTTCTGGCGCACCGCCGTTTTAATGCTTTCGGCGATTCCGATTGCGATTTTGACGAACGCGGCGCGCGTCACGGCAACCGGAGTTTTGACGTTTTATTACGGCAAACAAGCGGCGGAAGGCTTTACGCACGACGTTTCCGGCTGGCTGGTTTATCTGGTCGCGCTCGCGCTCCTGATTGCCGTGAATTTTGTTTTGAAGAAAGCGGTCGGCGGTCGGCGGTCGGCGGTCAGCCGAAGAAGCGAAGAAATTCCGCAGTCCGCAGTCCGCAGTCCGCAGTCCGTCTGGCTTTTAATCGCCGTTCTGGTTTTCGGCGGAATTTTCATCAACTGGTTCGAGCGGCGCGGCGAGGTTCGGGTCGAGCGAAAAAAATTAAGCGAAATTCCCGCCGCGCTCGGCGAATGGCGGCAGAAGGGAAACGACATTCGTTTCAGCGAGCAGACCGAGAGCGTCCTGCGGACGAGCGATTACGTGATGCGCGATTATTATCTCGCGGACGGCGCGCGCGCCAATCTTTACGTCGGTTATTACGCTTCGCAGCGCACGGGCGCGACTTATCACTCGCCGCAAAACTGTCTGCCCGGCGCGGGCTGGGAAATGAAAAATCCAGAGCCGGTCGAAATCCGCGCGCCCGGCGGAAAAATTTTCACGGCAAACCGCTACATTATCCAAAACGGCGACTACGCCGAAATCCTGATTTACTGGTATGAAGGTCGCGGGCGCGCCGTCGCCAGCGAATACACCGATAAAATCTACACGGTTTTCGACAGCGTCGCGCGTCGCCGCTCGGACGGCGCGATGATTCGCGTCATGACGCCCGCCGCCGGGGTCGAA
>DATHBC010000132.1:0-1716 GCA_035296345.1 Pyrinomonadaceae bacterium
TCGTAATACAAGCCGAACGAGCCGCGCAGCGCGATATTGCCGCCGCCCGTCGGGTCAAAGGCGAAAGCGACGCGCGGCGCGAAATTTTTCAGATTATCGCGCATCCGGGTCGAGGCGTTTTGGAAATTTAGATTTTCCGCCGCTGCGAGCCTCGGCGCAAAATCCGCGTCCCAGCGCAAGCCCGCCGTCAGGTTGAGTTTCGACGAGACGCGCCATTCGTCCTGCGCGTAGAGCGAAAAATTCCCGAGCGACGCGCCCTGCCGCGTCTGCGCTCTGGTTAACTCGCTGATTCTTAAAGTCGTTCCGCTTAAATTCACGCCGGAAAACAAAACGCTTCGCTCGACGGGCTGAGTCCCGATGTCAAACGAAAGACGGCGAAAATCCGCGCCGGCGGAAAATGTATGATTGTTTATAATCCAATCGACCGAGCCTTTTGCCTGAAATTGGTCGATAATCGTTTCGGTCGGGCGCGAAATCGCCAGCGCGGAATTTTTTCCCGCCAAATCGTATTTCAGAAAACCGAAAGGCGAAACGCCGGCGGCTGCGCCCGCAGCGGTCGAGGACGGGACGTTTGCGCCGCCGAAATCGTCGAGCGAGAAATTCTGACCCGCCCGATTGCGGCTGAAGCTGACGCGAGCGTCGCCGACGACGCTGGGCGAGAAAACATAGCTGGCGGAAAGCGAAAGCGAGCTTGAGCGCGTCTCAAGATTTCGCAGCGTGTTCAGCGAAAAATCATTATCGCTGCCCCGCAGAGATGCTTTGGAATCGAAGAAATTGTATTTTCCGCCGACTCTCAACTCGTCAAGCGGCTGCGCGTCAATCTGTAAGCCGAAAACGTCGTGCGCCGCCGGATTGGTAAAAGCTGCGGCAAACTCGGCGAAACCGCCGGCTGTCGGGCGTCCGTTCGGAACGGGAAAAGCTTCAAAAAGCGGTCGGACATTTTCCGCCGCGTTCTGCCGCGAGGCGAGGCTCGGAACTTCCGTCAGCGAAAACGCGCGCTGGCGCAGGCGCAAGCCTTCGTAATTTCCGAAAAACCAGGCTTTATCTTTCCGCAGAAAGCCGGCTAAGGTTCCGCCGAATTGATTCAGACGGGCGGCTGAACGCGAAAATCCGCGTGAATTGGCGAAAAAGTCGTTGGCGTCGAAAGCCTCGTTGCCGAAAGTTTCAAACAGCGAGCCGTGAAACTCGTTCGTGCCGCTTTTGGAAACGAAATTAATCGTCGCTCCGGCAACTCGCCCGTCTTTTGCCGTCGGAATCGTGCGAATGGCGACTTCGCCGGTCGCGTCCAGCGCCTGCAAAGAATTTGTTCCGCCCGCCGCCGTCAGATTCGGCACGGCTCCGACGCTGCCGGACGCGGAAGTCTCGTCAAACGCCGCGCCCGTATTCGCGCTCAAATCGTTGACCGTAAAATAATTGGACGTCGGGCGCTGTCCGGTCACGGAGATTAAGCCCGGCTGAAAACGACTTTGGCTTCCATTGATTTGCGTGACGCCGGCGACGGCGGAAAAAGCCGCCTGCATGCCTTTTCCGCGGTCGACGTATGTAGTCATTTCGCGCGTCGTGACGGACGTTGACGCTCTGGATTCGGATATGTCAACCATCGCCGTGCTGCTGGTCACCAAAGCCGTCATATTAACGCCGCCGGCAGCCTGACCGTATTCCGCCGAATATCTCGCGTTTAACGGTGAATTATCGACGGCGGCGACCGGGACTTCG
>DATHBC010000133.1:0-3212 GCA_035296345.1 Pyrinomonadaceae bacterium
CGCCTGCGATTTTTCGTGTTCTTCTTTTAAAAATTCAAACGACAAGCCGGAATCGACGATTGACCAGGGCAGAAATTCGTCATAGCTGCGCGGGCGCGAAGTGTGAAACTTCGGGTCGATTCCCGTCACGCGCAAAGCCTCGTTAAGATTTCCTTTCAAACGCGCGGCGGCTTCGATGACTTTGCCGACGCTGCGGTCGCCGGACGAAAACAAAGCCTGTTCGTGAGCGATGCGCGCCGACATATGGCGGACTTCGACGTTCGGAATGCGCGAAAGATTTTTCGCCGCCCATTTGAGTCGCATCTTTAACTCTTTTTCGTCGCAAATCGCGTCCCACTGCAAAGGCGTGTTCGGCTTCGGCACAAAACCGTTCAGGGACGGAATAATTTTTCCGGCGCGCCCGAAGCGTTTTCCGGCTTCGAGCATGCGGTTTTTGATGCGCTCGACCAGCACGACCATTTCTTCCAAATCTTCCTCGGTTTCCGTCGGAAGTCCGACCATCAGATAAAGCTTGACGGTCAGCATTCCGCGGTCGAAAACCGAGCCGCAGATGTCCACGATTTCGTCGTTGGTCAGATTTTTGTTGATAACGCGGCGCAGGCGGTCGGAGCCGGTTTCGGGCGCGACGGCGATTTGCTGGTCTTTCGATTCGACCAGCGCGTCGAGCAGTTCGTCGGAAATCTGGTCTAATCTGAGAGACGAAACCGTGATGCGATAATCCATCGCGCGCAGCTCGCGCAAAATTGTGGAAATTTCCGGGTGGTCACAGACGGCGGTCGAAACCAAGCCGATTTTATCCGTTTTTCCGCGCCATTCGGCGGCTTTCGCCAGAATATCTTTCGCCGGAACGACGCGCGGCGGGTAATAATTGTAGCCAGCCCAGCAGAAACGACAGCCCTGCGAGCAGCCGCGCGAGATTTCCACTAAAAGACGGTCGCCCATTTCCGCGCCCGGCGACCAAACGGACGTGGAAGGACAAAAAACATCCTGATTGATTAGAAAATCGGCAAGTTCTTTCTCGCCCCGTTTTAAAGCGCGCCGCAGAGTTCCTTCCTTCGGATTTATCGCCGACAGCGCGCGCCCGACTCTTTTCGGCACGCCTTCTTCTTTCGGCGCGTAATCGAAAACCGTTCCGTCCGGGTTGTAAGTCACTTCGTAAAGCGACGGAACGTAAAAACCGCGCCCGGCTCGCGCCAGATTTAATAAAATATCTTCTTTATTGCCGTGTTCGACAATCGCATCGACGAGCTGATAAACGAGAATTTCGCCTTCGCCGACGGCAATCACGTCGGTAAAATCGGCAATCGGCTCGGGATTTAAAAACGAAGCCGCGCCGCCCATCACGACGAGCGGGTGAAAATGATTGCGGTCTTTCGCCCAGACGGGAATCTGCGACATTTGCAGCATCCGCGCCATGTTCAGATAATCCGTCTCAAACGAAATCGAAAAGGCGACGACGTCAAAATCCTTAACCGGCGTCTGCGATTCGAGCGAAAGCAGGGGCGCGCGCGATTTTTCGTATTCACGCAGCTCGTCCGCGTCGGGCAGAAAAACCCGCTCGCAGGCGACTTCGGGAATTTTGTTGAAAAGCTCATACATCGTGTGCATCCCGAGATTTGCCATGCCGATGGCGTGCGTGTTCGGGTAGCACAGGGCAACGCGCAGGCGCGCGCCGCGTTTCAGCACCCAGCCTTCTTCGCGCGCGAGTTTCTTTTTGTAGCTTTCTATAATTCGTTTATTCATCAAACCTGCAATTATAAGCTCTTCGAGCGGTTTAAGCCAAATATTTTTAATAAAACATCAACCCGCAACCTGAAAATCAGATGTCGGACGGATAAAAAGGTCTCTAAATTCAAACTTCGAATTATCTGGAAAAATATTTGGCTTATCAGTTTAGAGTTTAGGCTTTTAGAAGCGCCGCTTTTATTTTCCGTCTCTTTAAGACGCATTTTTTCGGGTTTTAGATGGACGAAAAAACTGTCCGGAAAGTCGGATTTTTAACGTAAAAACCGACATTTTTCCGCTAAATCGAAAAACGCCGCGCGGGCTGCCGCAAAAAGGTTGAAATTTAGCCGGAAAAGATGTAATTTCTTGTTGCAATACCAAAAGTTAGAAGGTCAGGGCAGCAAGCCGAGCTTTGTTTTTTCCTTCCTTTACGAAAGTTGTAGAGGTAGAGCGCGCCGATTTTCCGATGCGCAACGCGGACTCGTTGGAGATTTGGTGCGAAAATCGCGGCACGAGAGATTAATCCTCAACCGTTAAGCCCACGCGCGCCGTCGGCGGAGATTCAATTTTTTTAAGCTCACGCAATGTTTATCGCCGGATAATTATGAAAAATCGAAAATTTCTTTGCAAAATAACTTTTCTAACGATTTATCTTTCGGCGGCAGTGATTTTCGCGCAGGCGCAGGACGAAGAACCGCCGAGCCGCTCGATAAGCTCGCTGGATTTTCAAACGCAGCGCCCGAAACCCCCAGCCGCGAGAAAAAGCCCGAAAAACGCCAATACCGAACAGCCGAAATCGACGCCTGCCGCCAATCAGAGACGCCGCAAAAACATTGATGTTTTGACCAATCCCGGACGGCGATACGATTTGGTCAGACGCGTTCCGGCGGCGAGACCGAAAAATTCTCAAAACGCTGCAGGCGGCGACGGTCGCGGCGCGACGCCTTCCAGAACGACCCGCAAAACAAACGCTCGAAACAAGCCTCAGCCACTACTGCCGCTCAAAAACGAGAAAGTCGGAATCACTTTCTGGCGTTTGCGCGAACCGAAGTCTTACGAACGGGACGACGCGCCGACATTTCCGGTCAGCACCGACGACGGCGTGGAATACTGGACTGCCGAGCGCGTTAATTCGACGACCAGGTTTAAAGCCAGTAACCGCGTGCGTTTCACAATCGAGTCGCCGCGCTCCGGTTTTCTGTATGTCGTCAATCGTGAATATTATACGGACGGAACGCGAGGCGAAGCCCGATTGATTTTCCCGACGACGAAAACGCGCCAGCAGGGCGATAATCGCGTGACGGCGGGAAGCCTCGTCGAAGTGCCGCAATCAAATTCAAGGGTTCCTTACTTTACCATGAGGTCAAAAGCGCCGGATTACGCGGGAGAGGAAATTATCGTGATTATTTCGCCCGCCAGGCTGCCGGGCATCCGGATAGGCGCGGAATCACTGCCCGTGACCGGCGAAAAACTGGAAAAATGGATTG
>DATHBC010000134.1:0-2166 GCA_035296345.1 Pyrinomonadaceae bacterium
CGCCGCCGGTTCGGTCGGCGCAACGTAAATCTGAAAGATTTGATTTTCGTGTTTTAAAAGATATACGTCCGGCTCGACTTCCGACGCTTCGAGCTCATATTCGCGCCCGTCAACGGCGGCGAAAACCCGTTCGCCGTCTCGCCGGAATTCGACTTCGTGTTTTTCGTTATTCAGTTCGGCAATTAATTTCATGATTCAGATGGTGTCCATGCAAACTCAATATCTTCGCATTCGATAAGCCAGTCTGCTTTCAGCCAAAATTCAATTTCGTGTAAAACCCGACCATTTTCCGACAGGCGAACTTCATCGTATAACCAATCGCCGTGACAATCGCCGTATTGGGCAGACTTCGCGAGCGAATAAGCGTGTACGTTTTTATATTTCAAATCCAGATAGCCGTCGTGATACGCGCCCAATAATTTGACTTCAATATGAGCGGTTCGGATTTCTCGTCTCTCGCCGGTCGCTTCTTCAAAAATTTTCAAATGCTCGACCCACGAGTCGTGCGGGCATCTATGGTCTGTGAAATCGAGTCGCCAATCTGCTAGGGCAAATTCGCGTGCTGACGGCGGCAACTTATCGGCGATTGATTCCAGATAATTTCTATACTGCTGATAGCGAACCTTTGTTAACGGAAACTCGCGCGGGTTTTCCTCGTCGAAATCTTTGGGCAGAATAAACATTTTATCTCCGCGTCGATTTTTCGTATTCCTTTTGGAGCAGGTTCATAAATTCGTCGCGCCGGTCGTAAAGCCGTTTCGGCTCGCGCGGCTCGTGGCGGGCTAAGGCGTAAGCCGTCAAAATCGGCAGCGCGACGGTCGAATCGACGTAGCAGACGACCGCGTCGGGCAATTTATCCGGGTCGACCTTGCCCCAGCTGACCGCTTCAGCCGGAGTCGCGCCGGAAAGCCCGCCCGTGTCGGGACGCGCGTCCGTGACCTGCAAAAAATAATCGTGACCTTTTTCGTCGATGCCCAGCACTTCCTGAATCTGCGGCTCGGTTTGCAGGGCGAAATTTTTCGGGCTGCCGCCGCCGAGGATGAAAATGGCGGATTTGCCGCCCTCGTCACGTGTGCCGCCGATTTCGCCGCGTTTTGCCGCGAGAACGATTGACGCCGTTTCGTTGACGTCCAGATTCGGATTTAAGATGAGCATTCCGCCCTGCAATTCTTTGGCGGCGATGTTCATGCCGATTGACGAATCGCCGGGCGAAGACGTGTAAACCGGGACGCCGTATTCGTAGGCGGTCGCCAGCAGCGATTTGTTTTTGATGCCGAGCCGGTTTTCGCGCTCGCGGATGTATTTTCCGCACAGGTAATGAAACTCAGCCGAGCTCATCGTTTTTTGAAACTCTTCGCCTTCGATGAGACGGCGGAAAAATTCGTCCGTGTCGAGCAAAACGGAGTAATCGAAAAAGATGTCGAAAATGCGCACGACTTCTTCTTCGCGCAAAACGCGGTCGTCCAGTTTGGCGTCGCCCTGATGCAGCGCCAAGCCGATGCCGAAATGCGTGTCGTGATAAAGATTCGCGCCGGTCGAGATAATCCAGTCGATAAATCCGGCTCGAATCAAGGGAATCAGCGCCGAGATTCCCAAACCGGCGGGCGTCAGAGCGCCGGTCAAAGTGACGCCGATCGTCACGTCCGGCTCAAGCATTTTTTTGGTAAAAAGCTGGCACGCCTCGCGCAGCCGCGCCGCGTTATACGCCATAAAAGATTCGTCAACCAAATCCGCCAGCGCCGTATTTTTATCAATCGGCGTCGGGTCAATCCGCTTGCCGCTCAGGAATCTGCTTTTCTTTTTCGCCATAAAACGATTATTTTTGAATTTACGGAAAATTGCAAAGCAAAAGGCTGCAAAATATTTTGCAGCCTCGATTGAAAATTTGACGCAGCTCGCGCACCGGAATTCGATTGATGAATTCCGTCGGTTTAAAAGTTAGAATTGACGGTTAATTTTGCGGAAGGTCTGTTAGTCAGTGGTCAGCGAAGTGGTTTCGTATAACTCTTCCATCTTTGCCCATTCCATTATCGAGCCGATAAAGAAACCGCCGAACATGAATGTCGCGACGACGACCTGGCTGCCGCCGAAGCTGACCGTCTCGCCGGCAAAATAATTTGCCGCGCCGAACATCAGAATCACGCTGACCAGCCACGCCGAGGCGCG
>DATHBC010000135.1:0-2846 GCA_035296345.1 Pyrinomonadaceae bacterium
GTTGACAACGCGGCAGAAATCAAATTCAGACAGATTTCATCGGATGCCGGCAGATATTTTAAGGAAGCGATGCTTCATTTTCGCGATAACGAACCGAACAAGGCTCGCGAAAAATTTGACCGCAGCGTCGAAGTCTTCCTGATGTCGGGCGTCAACGTGCGCGCCAGCAAAAATCTGGACGACTGCTACAATCAATTGATTGAAACGGTCTACCGCATCGAGTTTCCGTCGAGCCAGCACCCGCAAATCCGCAGCCTGACGGCGACGTGCGGCTGGAACATCGAAAACAAATTAGCCGATGAAGTCGTCGCCAAGCTCTTGCAGCCCGCGCAGCAGCAGCAGAATAATGCCGGCGGAGCGGTCGACAAAAATCTAGTCACGGCGGTCGTCGATAATAAAACTCAGACGATTCAGCCGCAATCCGGATTCACGCAGCAAAACTTTGAAGTTTCGCCGCTGGACGGGCTGGCGAAGCTGGAACTGACGCCGCAGGAGCAGGAAATCGAAACCAATCCGGTCGCGCAGGAGCAGATTGAATACGCCAGAGTCGCGGTCGCCAACAAATCGCTCGGATTCACCTTTCAGGTTCATCCGATGATTCAGCAGTATCTGAATTATTATCAGGGTCGCGGGCGTCAGACGATGGAAATCGGGCTGTATCGTTCGGGAATGTTCATGCGCATGGCGCGCCAGGTTTTCCGCGAAGAAGGCATCCCTGAAAATATCGTCTGGCTCGGACAGGTCGAAAGCGCCTGGAAACCTTCGGCTCTGTCGTGGGCGGCGGCTTCCGGTCTGTGGCAGTTTATTCCCGGAACGGGCGCTCGTTACGGTCTGCGCCGCACGGCTTACATCGACGAAAGAAACGGTTTTGAAAAAGCGACGAAAGCTTCGGCTCAATACCTGAAATTTCTGGCTAACCGCTATAACGGAAACTGGGAGCTGGCGCTGGCGGCTTATAACTCGGGCGAAGGAAACGTCGACCGTGCCATTCGCCGCGCCGGCGTCGCCGATTTCTGGGTAGCTTATCCGTATCTGCCGAAAGAAACGCGCAATTACGTGCCGAACATTCTGGCGACGATTTTGATTGCCAATAACCCGCAGCGCTACGGCTTCGGGCACGTTCGCCCGGCTCCGCCGCTGAATTACGCGCAGATTCGCGTTCCGCCTTCGACCAGCCTCGGACTGCTGGCGCAGGCGGCTGACACGAGCGTCGAATATCTGCGTTATCTGAATCCGGAACTGCGCTCGAATATGTCGCCGCCCGAACCGTATAACATTCGCGTTCCGGCTGGCAAGGCAAATGAAGTTTTCGCGGTTTTAAGGCGCGTTCCGTCGGCTAACCGCAATAACGCGAGCGTCGCCAGGGTCGTCGCGGGCGAAACCATCGAAAACGTTTCGCGCCGGACGGGCGTGACGGTCGAGCAATTGCAGGCGGTCAACGGCAGCGTGATTCCGCAAAACGGAAAAGTCATCCTGCCGAACGGCAATAACGTCCGCAAAACGAGCTATCAGCGCCCGACCACGCCGATTGCTCCGGTTCAGACCGGCGGCGTGCGCGTCGTCAAGGCGCAGAACGGCGACACGGTGGCGAAGCTTGCCGCCCGTCACGGCGCTTCGGCAGTCGAAGTTGCCAAATTCAACGGCTTGCTGCCCGATTCACAACTTCCGGCAGGACGCGAAATCAGAATTCCGAGCCGCTAATTGCGATTTAAAACATAAAAAAAGCCGGGTTTGAAATTTGTTCAATCCCGGCTTTTTTTATGCCCGAATATCGTTTCCGCCTTCAGCAGTCGTTCAATCTACCGGCAAAGAACTTTCCTTTTTCCAGCCGCGTAGCCTTCGGAGCGAACGCGCATCTGAAAATTTTGTTATTTCGTTGCGCGAATCAGATAAAACAAGGTCTAAAAGTTCCCAAAAAGCATGTTTTCCGTTATACTTCGGAGACTCAAAGTTTACGCCCCGGAACTTTATCTGAAATTAAATTCGCCGGACCCGAAGAATCGCGTTTCGCGCTTCGCTCCAGCCGCTCAACCGATGGTTAGAGAAACCGCTGCCATGACGGAAGAAAAATTCAACGCGCTTTTAGGCTGGCTCGACGGTAATCGCGAAGCTGCCGGGCAGAAGTATGAAAAGATTCGCCAGCGTCTGATTCGGATTTTTGCCGGGCGCGGCTGCTTTGAAGCCGAAGAGCTGGCTGACGAGACAATCAACCGCGTGATGCAGAAACTGCCGCGATTGATTGACGATTACGCGGGCGAGCCGGCACTTTATTTTTACGGCGTGGCGAATAATATCTATCTGGAATGGCTGCGAAAACAAAAGAAAAACAAAACTCTGCCGCTGACCGAAATGGATAATTATCGCGGCGGCAAAAGCAGCGAAAACGAACTCGAATCGACGGGAATCGAATACGACTGTCTGGAAGCCTGCCTGGAATCTTTATCCGAGAGCCAGCGCCGGTTAATCGTCGAATATTACAGGGAAGAAAAACAAGCCAGAATAAAATCACGGCAGCGACTGGCGGAAAAACTGGAAATCAGCGCGAGCGCCCTGCAGGTCAAAACGCACCGCATCCGCGCGCGGCTGCACGCATGCCTGAAAAATTGTCTGGCTCAGAAAAAATTGTGAAAGATTGTACGAGTTTTTGTCATAAGCATATAGAACGAGCAAAAAATGAAGGAAAATCTCGAATCGCAAAACAAAATCAGAGAATACCTGCTCGGTCGGCTGGCGGCTGCCGACGAGGCGACGCAGCGACGGATAGAAGAAAAATTATTGCTCGATGACGATTACGCCGACAAATTATCAATCGCCGAAGCCGAACTCATAGAAGAATATCTGGACGG
>DATHBC010000136.1:0-15564 GCA_035296345.1 Pyrinomonadaceae bacterium
CGCAGCGTCCATTCGCCGTCAATATACAAATCGCGCAAAAAGGCGAGTTCTTTTTGTGTTTTGCTCATAGGAATATTAAACCGCAAACGAGCTTAGAGAGGCAAAAACAGAAAGAGAGTTGCCCGCGGAGAGGCGCGGCTAAACACGGGTGAAAGAGATTTTAAAATCTTAAATTCGGGATTTAAAATTGCAGGCTTTGCCAGCCAATCTGTGTTAATCTGTGTTCATCTGCGAACGATTAATCTTTTATGGCGAAACACATCCGAGAGTTGTTTGATTTAACGGGTAAAACGGCGATTGTCACGGGCGGCTCGCGCGGCATCGGCAAGGAAATGGCGGAAGCGCTGGCGGAAGCCGGCGCAAATTTGATGCTGTGCGCCCGGCGCGCCGAATGGCTGGATGAAACGGTCGCGGAATTTCAGGCGAAAAATTACAACGTCGCCTCCAGATTGGCGGACGTTTCCAAGCCGGAAGACATTCAGGCTGTCGTCGACGAAACGCTGGAAAAATTCGGGCAGATTGACGTTTTGATAAACAACGCGGGCGTTTCGTGGGGCGCGATGCCCGAAGATATGCCGCTCGCGCAGTGGCGGAAAGTGATTGACGTCAACCTGACGGGCTGTTTCCTGTTCGCGCAGGCAGCCGGGCGCGAGATGCTCAAACGCCGCAGCGGCTCGATTATCAACATCGCCTCGATTTCCGGCATTACTTCGTCGGCAAACGGTCCTTATTACGCGGGTTATGTCGCCAGCAAAGCCGGTTTGATTGGCTTGACGCGCGAGCTGGCGGCGAGCTGGGGACGACGCGGCGTTCGCGTCAACGCGATTGCGCCCGGATTTTTTCATTCGCGGCTGGCTGACGCCGTGATTGACCGCTACGAGGGCGACATCCGCGACAATAACCCGATTCCGCGTATCGGCGCGGAAGGCGAATTGAAAGGCGTCGCGGTTTTTCTTGCCAGCGCGGCTTCGAGCTACGTCACCGGGCAAACGATTGCGGTTGACGGCGGAATGACGGTTTGAAGAAGTTGCAGGTAGTTGCAGGTAGTTGAGAGTTGCAGAAAGTTTGCAAATTGCTAGAATTTAATTATCTGCTGCAACTATCTGTATGCAGCTATCTGCATACAACTATCTGCAACTATCTGCAACTGTCTGCAACTTCTGGAAACTTTTTTTATGGAATACGCTGCAACAACGTTTAATCTGGCTTCGATTCTGGAACATCACGCGCGTCTTGCGCCGCAGAAGGAAGCCGTCGTCTGGAACGAGATGCGCTTTACCTACGGGCAGCTGAACGCGCTGGCGAACCGCGTGGCGAATGCGCTGACGGAAATGGGCATCGGCTACGGCGACAAGGTTGCGCTCGCCTGCCCGAATCTGCCTTTTTTCCCGATTGTTTATTACGGCATTATAAAGACCGGCGCGAGCGTAGTGCCGATTTGCATTTTGTTTAAATCGCGCGAGGTCGAATATCACCTGCGCGATTCCGACGCCAAAGCCGTTTTCGCTTTTGAAGGAACGCCGGAATTTCCGCTCGGAAACATCGTCAGGGAAGCCTTCGACCGCGTGGAAACGTGCGAAAATCTGGTCGTGATGACCGCTAACCCGACCGCGCCGAGCCCGTTTCCCGGGCATAAAACCCTAACCGAGATTACAGCCCGCCAGCCCGAAACATTTAACGGTTATCCGACCAAGCCCGAAGATACGTGCGCGATTCTCTACACGTCCGGCACGACCGGAAAGCCGAAAGGCGCGGAGCTGACGCATTTCAACCTGATAACGAATATCACGACCGCCTACAGCATACATCTTCCGGTTCTGGATTTTACCGACGGCAAGCAAAAAACCTGCCTGATAACCCTGCCGCTGTTTCACACGACGGGTCAGACCATGCAGATGAACACGAACATCTACGCCGGAAACCGCCTCGTTCTGCTGCCGAAATTCGAGCCGCAGGCGACGCTAGAAGCGATGGAAAGGGAAAAGGTGAATTTCTGGGTCGGCGTGCCGACGATGTACTGGGCGCTTTTAAAATACGTCGAGGAAACCGGCTACGACGTCAGCCGCATCCGCGAAAATATGAATGTTCCGACTTCGGGCGGCGCGCCGATGCCCGTCGAAGTGATGAAGGAATTCGAACGGGTTTTCGGCTTGCGCATCCTGGAAGGCTACGGCTTGTCGGAAACTTCGCCGCTCGCCTGTTTCAATCATTTCGAAAAACCTTCGAAACCGGGCAGCGTAGGGCAGCCGATTTTCGGCGTCGAAGTGAAATGCGTCGACGAAAATGACCGGGAAGTTCCGCGCGGCGAGCGGGGCGAGATCGTCATTCGCGGCTCAAACGTGATGAAAGGCTATTACAAACGACCCGACGCGACCGCCGAAGCGTTTCGCAACGGCTGGTTTCACACGGGCGACATCGGCATTATGGACGACGAAGGCTATCTGTCAATCGTCGACCGCAAAAAAGACATGATTCTGCGCGGCGGCTACAACGTCTACCCGCGCGAGCTGGAAGAAATGATTATGACGCATCCGGCGGTTTCGCTGGTCGCCGTCATTGCCGTCCCGGACGAGCGTCTGGGCGAGGAAGTCAAAGCCTTTATCGTCAGAAAACCGGGCGCAAGCGTCACGGAAGAAGAAATGATTGAATGGTGCAAAAAACAGTTTGCGGCGAATAAATACCCGCGCCAAGTCGAGTTTCGCGACGAGCTGCCGGTCGGCAACACGGGGAAAATCCTGAAACGCGCCTTGCGCGAAGAAATTTAAGCCGCAGAGCGAAACAAGTAAAAAGGTAAAAGGAAAAGGGCAAAATTATTTTTACCTTTTACCTTTTGCCTTATTTTTCTTTGTGGCAGAATCTTTTTATGAATTATGAACTTTTACAAGCGGACACAGCCAAAGATTTGGAACTCAAAATAAATCAGAAACTGGCTGACGGTTGGGAACTTTACGGAGATGTAGTCACGGCAATCAAACCCGATACATCCGAAGTTCGGGGCGGTATCGGTTTTGCCGTCGAAAGTAAAGTAATACTGTTTCAAGCAGTTATAAAAACTACCCCGATAAAGAATAACTCTGAAAAATAAGCTATTTATGAAAGTGCAGGTTTTATTTTTCGGGGCGACAGCTGAAGCGGTCGGCGAAAGGAAAGTCGAATTCGATTTCGCGCAGCGGACGAAAGCGGGCGACGCTTTCCGGCAGATTCTCGAACAATTTCCGCAACTGGAAAAACATTCGCTGCTGTTCGCCGTCAATCAGGAATACGCCGCCGGCGACGAAACGATTCGAAACGGCGACGAGCTGGCGATTTTTACAGCCGTTTCGGGCGGCTGAGAATATTTATCATTTATCGTTTATCATTTATCATTAAACAATTCGATAAATGATAAACGATAAATGATAAATGATTTTTTTGAGCTGACGACCGAACCGCTCGACGTCGGCGCGATTGCGCGGCGCGGCGTGCTGCCGGAATGCGGCGCGACCGTGACGCTGGACGGCTACGTGCGGCAATTTACGAAAGAGCGCGAAACGCTTTATCTCGTTTACGAAGCGTATGAGGCGATGGCGCTCGGCGAAATGGCGAAGCTGATTAAACAGGCGCGCGAGCAGTTTGAAATCGCGCACGTCGGCATCGTTCATCGTCTGGGAAAACTGGAAATCGGCGAGACGAGCGTGGTCATTTCCGTTTCCGCGCCGCATCGCCGCGCCGCTTTCGCCGCCTGCGAATGGCTGATTAAGGAACTGAAACGCACCGTCCCGATTTGGAAAAAAGAAGTTTACAAAGACGGCGAAAACTGGATTGAAGGCGACAGCCAGAAATTTTAGATTTTAGATTTTAGATTGGAATCGGAAATCGGCTCGCGCCAAATAATTTTAAAATTAAGCTTCCTTATCCAATCTAAAATCTAAAATCTTCAATCTTCAATCGCTAAACTTTTGTCTGGCTTTTTCGGCTGTTTGGTCGAAATGCTTTTCGAGTTCGGTGTTTGCGCCGCGCAAACCGGCAACCACTCTTTCGCCCCACGCGATGTATTCGAGCTTTCTTTCGAGCGACCAATCGCGCGGCGGATTGTTCATAATATCCGTGATATTGCTGATTTTGTCGCCGAGCTTGACGAGCTTTGCGCCGGGCGATAAATGCGGCGCGTGCTCGACTTGCAGTTGCTTGCGTTCGGCTTTCGGCAGTGATTTGTCGTCGGTCACTTCCAGAACCATCCCGCTGACTCTTTCGCCGAACATCTGCGTAATTTCTTCTCGGGTCGTTTCCGTGTCTTCGACGGTATCGTGCAGGAGCGCGGCGATGAGCACGTCGGTGTCTTCGACTTTGCCGACGTTTGCCAGAAGTTTGGCGACTTCGAGCGGATGATTGATATAAGGCTCGCCGTCCGCGCCCTTGCGTTTTTGATTTTTGTGTCGCTTCGCGGCAAAGCTGGCAGCTTCCAGTAGTTTGGATAAATCAGACATAAAAAAGATGTCGGATGTCAGATACTAGATGCTAGTCCCGACATCCGACATCTAGTATCTGACATCTTTTATTTATTTCGTCACTTCAATCGTCAAAACCTGTTGCCCGGTAATCACGTAATCGGCGGGCGCGATGACCTGCTCGGTCAAAACCGTCAGAACCGTCGGCGTAAAGCCGCCAGCCGTGCGGTCGTTGTTAAGGGTCGCCAGAACCGAGGGCGGCAGATTCGGCAGCTCGCTTGCGCCGATGATTGCGCCGTTCGTCACGCGATAGGTTTGCACGTAGAGACGGTCGTTCTTTTTGATTTCGTTAATCGTTTTGATGAGCTCGCCGAGGTTTTTCGGAACGAACGAGCGCGAAGCCGCGACCTGCTGAACCGAGCCGCCGTCGCCGACCGAGACGAGAAGCGTTCCGGCGGGCGTGTCTTTCGGCACGGTGACGGGTGTGCGCTGGACGAAAATCTGCCCGGCTTTATTGCGGACAAACGCCTGCACTTCAAACGATTCTCCGGCTTTCACTTCGGTTCTGTCCAGCGCGATGCGTTCCAGAACGGCGGCTTGATTGCCGTCCACCGAGGAAACGTTCAGATTGACTTCGGTGATTTCCGCCTCGTCAAAACCGCTGCGCAGAAGCGCGTTGACCGGAACGGCGACCGAACCCGCCGCGTTCTGCGGAGCCTGCGCGCCCGTAAAGCGCCGCTCGATTTTTATCGGCTCCTGACCTTTGACGCGAATGTCGCCGTCGATTTTTATCGTCGAATCGCCGATGCCTCTCTCATTGGTCGAGATTGAATTGTAAATGGCGATGTTTAAAAGAAGCGGCGTCAGGAAATCGTCTTTCGCCACTTCGAAATTAAAAGTTTCCTGTCTTTCGCGGCTCGTTTGCAGATTCAGCCTGACCGGAATCATCTTCGGCGCTTGTCCCAGTTTTCCGAAAACGCCCGTGTTGCGGTCCTGCGTCATCGTGCCGACCATCGCCGAGGGCACGGCGAGCTTGAACGAGTTGTTCAGATTCGGAATAACCGTGATGACGCGCGATTCCGACATCGGCAAATCCGCCGTTCCGAGACTCAGAAACGGGTGACCGAAAGCGTAAATTTTTTCGCCGTCGCGAAACGTCACCGTGCCCGCCGCCGCCAGCGAATAATCGCCGCGCGTGAGCTGCATCGAAACCGACGTGCCGCCCTGCAAAGTCTTCTCGTTGTATTTTTCCAGAGGCGTCATCGCCGCTCCGCCGCCGACCGAAGCGACCGGCATCAAGCCGGCAGACATCAATTGCGGGGCGAAAAAGTTCAGAGTTTCCTGCGAGAAGCCGCTGAAGGTCAAAGGCGTCGCAATCGGCTGAAAAGTCTGTCCGGCGATGGAAGCAATCGGCGAAGCCGCCAGGCTGGATGCGACGCTCGCCTGACGCGGAAAATTCGGTTTCCATTCGGTCGAGGCAAGCTCGGCAAACGAGACGGCGCGCGGCTGGCTCGCCGGTTTCGCGTCCGTATTGCGCTCGAAAATCGTAATCATCTGCTCGACGGGCGTGATGCCGCAAATCGGCTCTTTCGAGAAGGGAAAGCTGTAGGAAATCGCGCCGAGCAGCTTGCCGTCCACAAAGACGGGCGAGCCCGACATCCCGGCGAAAACGTGCGTGCGGTCAGCGCCGCCGCCGCTTAATTTGCCGATAATCAAATCCTGGCGCGGACCGACGGCGCTCGGCAAAATTCCGAGAATCTCGACGTTGAACTCTTCCGGTTCGGTTCCTCGAAAAACGGTCAGCGCCGTGCCGCGCATTCCTTCTTTGACCTGCGCCAGCGGCAGAATCTGCGCGCTCGAAGTCGTTGCCTTATTTGAAGTTTTTATTTCGGTTTTTGCCTGCGATTGCCCGAAAACATTGAAGCCGAAAGTGAAAATCAGCGCTGCGGTTACAAAAAATCTTATTTTCATAGGTGGTAAAAACACTTTCTTTCTCAAACCAGCTTATGATAATATCATAAACAGCTTACCAAAAGTCCGAATTCTGTAGGACTGACAGTTTGAATCCCAAAATCAAATACAAGTTGTATAGATTGTCCGTTGTTAGTTGCCCTTTGTCCGCGACAAGTTGGACGCGAAACTCATTTCTTAACAAAATTTAAATCCGCAACTGACACTCGACCGATAACAACTGACCACTCCGAAAATTATGGCACGCACAAAACGTCTTTTCCGCAGCTTTTTCCGTCTTTTTCTGCCCGTTGTCGTCCTGCTGGTCGTCGGCGTTCTCGCCGCGAGCATCTGGTTCGTCCACACATCGTCGAATCCGCCGAAATCGGCTTATCTGCTGACGCCCGAAAAATACGGGCGGCTCAGCACGCGCGGCGCGAAAGTGACCGACGAGAAATGGAGCAATCGCGACGGCTCGGAGGCGCGCGGCTGGCTGCTGCGCGGAAACGCGGGGCTGCCGGCGGTCGTCCTGCTGCATCGCTACGGCGTCGACCGCTCGCACGTTCTGAATCTCGGCGTCAAATTAAACGAGGTCACGAATTTCACGATTCTGATGCCCGACATGCGCGGGCACGGCGAAAACCCGCTCGTCCAAATGACGACCTTCGGCGGTCACGAATCCGAAGACGCGCTGTCGGCGATGGATTTCCTGCGCAGCCTGAAAACCGACGACAAAAACACTCTGGTCGGGAAAAACATCGGCGTCTACGGCGTCGAGATGGGCGCGCTGGCGGGGCTGGCGGCGGCGTCAAAAGACGAAAACGTCAAAGCGATGGTGCTCGATTCCGTGCCGCTGACGTCGGACGACGTGCTGGCTTCGGTCATCGGCAAGCGATTTCCTTTCGCCAGTTCGGTGACGTCGAAAATGGCGCAGCTCGGAACTTACCCGTATTATTACAACGGCGGTTACAATCACGAATCGCTGTGCAGCGCCGCCGCGACGGTCGCGAATCGCCAGGTTCTGCTGCTGGCGGGCGTCGACGCGCCGCAGTATCAAAACTCGACTCTCAAACTGCAAAGCTGTTTTCCGAACCGGACGGGAATCGAAACCAACACCAATCTCGCGCCTTCCGGCTACAGCCTGACCAATGCCTCGCTCGAACAATCCGAAGCCTACGACCAGCGCGTGATTGATTTTTTCAAGCGCACCTTGAATGAATAATTAACCGCCGCGCGGGCTGATTCTCTTTGTCCTGATAAGTTCGCGCCGCGCAAAAGAAACCCCGCTGGCACCAAGTTTGCTTGAAACAACTCAAACACGGCGGTTTGAGCAAAATTTTTCAACACTTAACTTACTCTCGCAATTTTCCGGGAGCGGTCAGCGATTCGGGAGTTTCAGAGTTATAAATTTTTAAAAAGGAAGGTCACTTGTAATGAAGAAAATGTTTGGATTTTATGCGTTTCTGGCTTTGGTCGGTTTTGTATCGTTTGTATTCGCGCTGGAAGTAACGAAACAGGACAGTAAATTTGTGATGATGGCGGCGTCGAGCGATATGATGGAGATTGCGTCGAGTACTATGGCTTTGCAGAAATCGCAAAACGCGGACGTTCGCAGGTTCGCGCAGATGATGATTGACGACCACACGAAGACGAGCGAGCAGCTCAAATCAATCATATCGACGAAGGGCGTGACGCTCCCGACCGGGATGGACTCGAAACACAGGGCGATGGTCGACAAATTGTCCGGTCAGACGGGCGATAAGTTCGATATGGAATATATGAAAATGCAGGTCAAAGCGCACGAATCGGCGGTCAAGCTTTTTCAAACCCAGACCAATAAGGGAAGCGACCCGGACATCAAAGGCTTTGCCGCGGCGAATCTGCCCGCGCTGCAAACGCATCTGAGCATGGCGCGCTCGATGAGCGACGGGATGAAAAACAGAGGCGGCGGCAGCTCGAATCGCAGTACGACATCCGGCGGCGGCATGAATGACGGTATGAATATGAATTCGAACAGCAATTCGAACTCCAACCGCAGCAGCAACTCGAACAACAATCGCAACCGCAGCAACAACAGCAATTCGAACACGAACAGCAACTCGAATCGTCAATAAAAAAGGCGGCGGTTAAAATCGCGGGATAAAGTTTATAAAGAGCGTTTACAAATCAAGGCTCCGTAAGCTTTATCACGCGCCGATATTAGCAGAGCAGAATAGGAGAAATTATGAAAAAGATTTTTGCATTCGGATTTTTGATGAGCCTGACGTTAAGCTTCGGTTTCAGCGGCTGCGGCAGAGACAGCGGCGAGCGCACGAGCAATCTGAACACGACCAATATGAACCGCGATTA
This sequence comes from Pyrinomonadaceae bacterium, assembly GCA_035296345.1. Lineage (GTDB taxonomy): Bacteria > Acidobacteriota > Blastocatellia > Pyrinomonadales > Pyrinomonadaceae > JALZHR01. The sequence continues at coordinate 8,727 of DATHBC010000136.1, forward strand.
CCTGAACACCAACGGGCAGTCAAACTCGTTCAGCTCGACCGCCGACGCGAACAACAACAAATCCGATTCCAACGCCAATATGCCCGACTCGAATCGCGGCGCGGTCACCGGCGCAATGTCGGACAAAGATTTTATGACCGAAGCGGCGGTCGGCGGCATGGCGGAAGTCGAATCGGGAAAAGTGGCTTCGACCAAAGCGCAAAGCCCGGACGTGAAAAAATTTGCCCAGATGATGATTGCCGACCACACCAAATCCAACACGGAGCTGAAAACGCTGGCGGCGGGCAAAAATGTCACGCTGCCGACCGAGCTTGACGCCAAGCATAAATCGACGATGACCGAGCTGCAAAATTTATCCGGCACGGCTTTCGACCGCGCCTACGTCGCCGCGCAGCTCGCCGACCACGAAAAAACCGTCAAATTATTTCAATCGCAGGCGCAGAACGGAAGCGACGCCGACGTAAAAGCTTTCGCCGCGAAAAATCTGCCGGCTCTCCAGATGCATCTGGAAATGGTTCGCAGTCTGAACAACAAGATGAACGCCGGCGGAAACGCGGGCGGCAATTCAAACAGCGGCGGCAATATGAAATAAGAAATAGCCGCGAAAGGACACGAAAAAGACACGAAATAAGAATTAAGAAAATCCAGCCGCGAATAAAACGAATTATTTATTACCTTTTAATTCGTTTTATTCGCGGCTGGATTTTTTCTTGCCTTTTCGTGTCTTTTCGCGGCTGAATTTTTTTGTGATTTTCGCGGCTGTCTTCTTTTTGAAAAAAAACCTGTATTTCGCCGGAAAAAATCCGTGTGCTATCGTTACCTATGCAGTCAAATTTGTTTGACGCGCATCAAACCTGAGACGATTTCTTAACTTTCTTAATTTTTTTACGGAGTTCTACAAAATATGATTTTTCGTTTTCTGCGAAAGGCGCAAGTGCAAAGCCTCTTCGCTTTAATGCTGATGCTGGCGTTCGTTTCGCAAGCGGCGGCGCAGCAACCCGCGCCCGCTCGCAGCGACAGCAGCAGCAGCGCCGCGCTTTCTCAAACCGAGAAGGATTTAACGGCGAGCATCAAAATCCAGACGATTAAGGAAATCACCGCCGCGCTCGCCGCAGGCGAAATGCAGGGGCGCGGCACGATGCAGCCGGGCGGCGACAAAGCCGCGAGCTGGATTGCCGACCGTTTTCAGAAGCTCGGGCTCAAGCCGCTCGGCACGGAAAAAGGCTCTTACCTGCAAAAAATAGATTTCCGGGAAACCGCTCTCGCGCCCGAATCCGCGTTGAAAATCGGCGCGGAAAATCTGCGTTCGGGCAGCGATTTCGCCTTTGTGCCGATGCCGTATGAAGCGGCGGATAAAAGCGCCGCCGCCGAGATGGTTTTCGTCGCTTACGGCATCGACGGCGGTTTCAGCCGCAAAGACCTGACCGGCGTCGACGTCAGAGGAAAAATCGTCGTCCTGATTGACGGTCCTCCGGCAAACGTGACGGGCAGCGAATGGGAAAAACAGGACGGCAAAATCAAAGTCCTCGTCGGGTTAATCAGAAGCGGAGCCGCCGGCGTAATTTTTATCCCGCACGGCAGGGAAAAAGAGCCGGTCGAAACGTTTATCGATTATCTCGGACGCCGTCAAATCTCGATGGCTGACAAAAAAACCGAAGCCGAGCCGATTCCGATTCCGCCTTTGGTGATGGCGAGCGGCAAAGCAGCCGAAAAATTATTCGCCAAATCCGGCGTCAGCTTAAAGGACGCGCTCGCGCAAGCCGAAACGGGCAGCTTCAGACCGTTCAGCCTGAATCAGGAAGCGAAAATCGTCGTCAAATACAAGACGACGAGAGGCTTTTCTTCAAACGTCGCGGGCTATATCGAAGGCTCCGACCCGAAACTGAAAGAAGAAGCGGTTTTATTCAGCGCGCACTATGACGCTTACGGCATGGAAAACGGCAAAATCTATCACGGCGCGGCGGACAACGCGCTCGGCGTGGCGGAAATGATGGCGGTCGCCGAAGCCTACACGAAATTGCCGACAAAGCCGAAACGCTCGATGATTTTTCTCGCCGTGACGGGCGAAGAATACGGTCTTTACGGCTCGAAATACTGGGCGAAAAACCCGACGTGGAACATCAAAAAAGTCGCCGCCAACCTGAATCTGGACGGCATCGGCACGGAAGTTTACGCGCCGGTGAAAACCTTTGTCGGCTTCGGCGCGGAGCATTCGACCATTGGCGCGCTGCTGACTGACGTTTCCAGCGCCTTCGGCATCAGAGTCATTCCCGACCCGATGCCCGACGAAAAGATTTTTTATCGCTCCGACCATTATTCTTTCGTCGAGCGCGGCGTTCCCGCGTTGATGCTGCTCGGCGCGCCCGCCGGCGACCCGCAAGCCTGGATTAAACGCTCGAAAGAATGGGAAAAAACCGATTATCACCAGCCGACCGACACCATTCGCCCCGACTGGTCGTGGGAAGGCGCAAAAACCGTCGCCGACGTCATGGCAATCTTAGGCTGGCGCATCTCGCAAACCGAAGCCATGCCCCGATGGCTGCCGTCATCGCGCTTCGCCAATCTCGAACGCGGCAACACAAAGGAAATTTCCGAAGACGATAACTAATCGAATAAAGGCGTTTTCGCCTTTATAGCGGAAAACGGTAAACGGTAAGCGGTAAGTTGTAGTTATAAAATAACGAACTTACCGCTTACCGTTTTCCACTTTCCGCTTTTTCGCTTTGTCTTTCCTCTTCTGCTCGCAAGTCTCGCAATAGACGCTCAAAGCCTTTCTCAAAAGAATCGTGATTTTTCCAGTCGGAAAAATCGGGAATGTAATACGAGCGCACTTCTGCGGCGATGTCCATTCCGCTGTCTGCGTCAATCCGCTCCCAATTTCGTATCGTCTCAAAATCAACCAGCCGAATCGGAAACAGCTTTCGACGTTTCTCCGCAGCCTCCGCCTTGCGCGCCTTGCGAATTTCGGTCATCACCCATTCGCTTCGCATACTTTCTTCCGACAAAATAATCAGCAGCCTGTCGTGAACCTGAATCGCCCGCTCAATCTGCTCGTGCAGCTTCTCGCCGCCTTTTATATCCTCAGGCGCAAACCAGACGCGCAAATTCTCTTCGCGCATCCGAGAATATAAACGTCTGGCAAATTCCTCGTCTTTAGTGCTGTAACTGATAAAACAGGAATAAAACTGAATCGCCTGCTGTATTCCAAAGTGAGACGGAATGAAAGTTATAAAATCGTCAGGAACGCCGCAACCGCGAAGGAAAATTTCAGGGATTTTTCCTGCTGATTTGTATAGCGTGTCAATGCCGATAGTTGATGGAGCAGAATGGCTTATGCTTTCTAAACCTTTAGCCAGACTTAGGTCAACATCATTAAACGAAGCCTGCCCCATATTGGCATAACTAAAATTTGTATCTTTGAAGCTTACGTCATAAAATTTAGTATCGAATACGTATGCATCTACTAAGACTACTTTTTCAAGATTGCTATAGGTGAAGTTAGTATAGTCAAGTTCAGACCACCTTAAATCGGCTTCAACAAGCTGAACATTAAGAAATGTAGCGTGATATAATACTGCGTCATTAAAGACGGCATTGTTGAAGATACATTCAGTAATCAAAGCCTTAGTAAGATTAGTTGAAACTAGATTTGCTCCTTCTAAGTTTAAATCTTTGAGTTCTGTCTCTGAGATATCCGGTATTATTTCAGGATTATCCTCTCTCCATCTGTTCCAAACCTTCGCGCCTTGTTTAAGTATTTTAAGGTGTTCTTCGTTTGCCACGGCGTTTACTCCAATCGGGAAAATTGTCTGAATACGGTAAGTGCTTAACTCTTATAATCCAAAGCCCGCGATTTTACAATAAAAATCGGCTTTGGCGCGGGAAAACGAGGCAGAAGCCCGCGCGTCAGCAAGGGCGCAAGCGATTTGGGATTTGAGATTTGAGATTTGTCTTTAGTTGACGGCAAATCCGCAATCCGCATTCCGCAATCCCAAATCTATTTCCGCCCTTGCTCACGCGCGGGCTTCTGCCTTTTGGGAAATAAATTCGCAATCTTCTTCATCTAATCTTTTTAACAAAAGGTTTCCCGCTAAAAATTCAGAAAAAACTGGCAATTCGGTTTTTGAAAGTCTAAAATCGTATTACACAACAAATTGAATTGAGGGAGACTTTCAGCGAATGGCACGATGCGAGGTTTGCGGCAACGATTATTACCTGTCGTTTGAAGTTATCACGGCGGGCAACCGTCACGTTTTCGATTGTTTCGAGTGCGCGATTCATAAGCTCGCGCCGGTTTGCTCGCATTGCGGCTGCAAGATTATCGGGCACGGCATCGAGGCGAAAGAGACTTTTTTCTGCTGCGCCAACTGCGCGAGACAGGCTGGCGTCAAAGGCGTCGAAGACCACATCTGGGGCAAAGAGAGAGAAACGGCGGACGAGCTTTCCGCTGAATAAACGAAAAGCAAAATTTACCTGCAACGGTCGCGGCGCGGTGAAAGACGACGACCGCATTTTACGGCTCGTTCGGGCGAAAAAAGGTAAAAGTGAATAAAGTGAAAAGGTGAAAAAGTCAGCTTACCGAGTAATGGCAAAATCTTTTTCACTTTTACCCTTTTTCACCTTTTCACTTTTAAAATTTTATGTCGACGATAGATTTAATAAGAGAAAAAGCGGTTCGCTTAAACGGCGCGGGCGATATTAACGACGAAATTCTCGCTCTCATCGGCGACGCGCGCTTTGTTTTAATCGGCGAAGCCTCGCACGGGACGCACGAATTTTACGAGTGCCGCGCGGAAATTACGAAAAGATTAATCGCGGAAAAAGGTTTTTCAGCCGTCGCGGTCGAAGCCGATTTCCCGGACGCTTACCGCGTCAATCGTTTCGTGCGCGGCATCGGCAGCGACCGCAACGCCGATGAAGCCTTGCGGGATTTCGGGCGTTTTCCGCTCTGGATGTGGCGCAATACCGAGGTTCTGGAATTTGTCGAATGGCTGAAGGCGTTTAACGCCGAAAAGCCTCCGAACGCTCAAGCCGGATTTTACGGCATCGATTTATACAGCCTGCACGCTTCGATGGAAGCGGTTTTGAAATATCTGGAAAAGGTCGACCCGGAAGCCGCGCGGCGCGCCCGCTCGCGCTATTCCTGCTTCGACCATCACGGCGAGGACGCGCAAAGCTACGGCTACGCGGCGAGCTTCGATATGTCGCAGTCGTGCGAGGACGAAGCCGTCAATCAACTGGTCGAATTGCAGCGCCGCGCCGCCGAATACGCCAACCGCGACGGCTTTGTCGCCCGCGACGAATATTTTTTCGCCGAGCAGAACGCGCGGCTGGTGAAAAACGCCGAAGAATATTACCGGCAGATGTTTCGCGGGCGCGTCTCAAGCTGGAATCTGCGCGACCGTCATATGGCTGAAACTGTGGCGTCGCTGGCTTCGCACCTGGAAAATCAGGGACAAAGCGCGAAAATCGTCGTCTGGGCGCACAATTCTCACCTGGGCGACGCGCGCGCCACCGATATGAGCCGCGGGCGCGGCGAGTGGAACGTCGGACAACTGGTGCGCGAGCAATACGGCGAGCAGGACGTGCGTTTAATCGGCTTTACGACCTTTGAAGGAACGGTCACGGCGGCGACGAACTGGGACGAGCCGGCGCAGCTCAAGCGCGTCCGCCAGGGCTTGAACAACAGCTACGAGCGTCTTTTGCATCAGGTCGATATTCCGAATTTTTTCCTGAATCTGCGCGATGAGGAAACGCGGGAAATCCTGCGGCGACCGATGCTGGAAAGGGCAATCGGCGTGATTTACCGACCCGAAACCGAGCGCGTCAGTCATTATTTCGAGGCGAATCTCGCGGAACAATTCGACGGCGTGATTCATTTCGACCGGACGCGCGCGCTCGAGCCGCTCGACAAAGTTCCGAGCTGGCGACACGACGACGCGCCGGAAACTTTCCCGGAAGGACTGTAAAAGTCGAAAAGTGAAAAAGTGAAAGAGTGAAAAAGTTTTGTTGACTTACTCAACTTACTTTTTCACTCTTTCACTTTTTCACTCTTTCACTTTATTTCCGCTTGAATTCCAGTTCGTAAAACCAGAAATCGTTATTCTGCTGGTCGATTTTCAATTCGCCCGCCTTGCCGGTCTTGTCAATCGTGAACGTGACGAAGCCGCGCGGGAAATTATACGCGACGCTTGGTCGCCATTTGATTAGAAAAGTATCGTAATGCCAGTGTTCCAAATCAGCCACGAAATTCGGCGCGGGAACGAGACGCAAAACCAGCTTGCCGTTTTCTTCGGTGACGGTCGCGTCGCCGTATAATTCGCCGGTGTAAGTTCCGGCGTAACCCGCCGGCGCGAGCGACGGTCTGGTGTTTGCCACGCGCGCTTCAACCAGTTTTTTATCGGCTTCGGCTTCGCGCGCCCTGGTTTGTCTGGCTCTTTCCAGCCGTTCGGCGTTCCAGTCGCGTTTTGGCGCAGCGTCGAGAAAAACGTCCAGAATCTTGTTCACCATAATCGAATAGGCTGGCGTTTCGCTGTTTGAAAGCACCGCCAGCCCGAGATTTTCTTCGGGCAGCATCGCCGTCTGCGAAAGCATTCCGTCCAAGCCGCCGGTGTGCGAAACCATTTTTCTGCCGCGGTAATCGTTTACGAACCAGCCCATTCCGACCGCCGAGAAAAGCCTTGTCGGCGCGTCTTTCGCCGGAAAAGCGTTGAGGTTGAGCGGCGTCACAGCCGACCACATTTCCGCCGAGCGCTCTTTTGTGAAAATCTGTTTGCCCTCAAACGTGCCGCGCCCCAGTTGCAGGCGAAGCCAGTTGGAAAGGTCTCTGACGCTCGAT
>DATHBC010000137.1:0-2600 GCA_035296345.1 Pyrinomonadaceae bacterium
GTCGAGCAGAAGCTGCGCGCGCGAGTTAAAGGCAATCAGAAAATATTCGTCCATCGGATGGCTGGTGTTGATAAAGCGCGCCAGCGCCGTCCGCGCGCGCGCAATTTTCTCGCCGCTCATCGAGCCGGAAACGTCAAACAGGATGCCGATGGAAATCGGCGCGTCCGTATCGCTGAAAAACGTAATCTCCTGTTCCTGATTGTTGTCGAAAACGGTAAAAGCGTTTTTGTTTAAACCGGAAACGTAGCGTCCGTACTGGTCGGTCACCGTCAGCGTCAGCGTGACCAAATCGGTCGGAACCCTGATTGGCGCGTCCTCGTCGTCCGTGACCGGCGGCGGAGTTCGTTGAGGCGTTTGAGCGAACGTCGTGATAACGGCAGTGCCTGCGGCGGCGAAAAAAATAAATGCAGCGGATAAAAAAATCCGAAGCGGAAAACCGCGCAAACGGCTGATTCCTACAAAATCATATACAGCCATAAAATCTCCTCTAATTTTAAATTCATTTTAGGTGACGTTCGACAAACAAAGCAAGACAAATTTTGGATGAGCCAAAAAGAAATTTCGTTGCGTCGCCGTCCAGGAAAAGTTTGCAACCTTTTTTCCGAAAAAAGCGTGTTACAATCAGCTATCGGCAATCAGCTATCAGCGGTCAGCTTTCGGCAATCAGCCGCGCATTAAATTTAAAAACGAATTTGATAAACCTTCTAATCAGATTTAACATCAAAAAGCATTCTGACCATTGAGCGAATGCTGACGGCTGACGGCTGAAAGCTGACCGCTGATTTCTATTTTATGGCTGAATTTATCTGTCGTCTGGGAACGCCTTCGGGCGAAGTTATTACGCGCATTATCGAAGCGACCGCGCCCTCGGAAGCGAAAACGCGGCTCGAAAGCGAGGGCTTTCGCGTGTTTACTGTCTCAAGCGCCGAAAGAGGCTTGTCGGCGGTTTTATCGGGCGGCGGCAGCGCAGGAGGCAGAAAAAAATCGCGCATCAAGTCGGGCGATTTTCTGCTTTTCAATCAACAGCTTTCGGCGCTGCTGCGAGCGGGCATTCCCGTTCTGCAATCAATCAACCTGCTGAAATCGCGCTCGCAGTCTTCGGCGCTGCGCACGGTTCTGGCGGACGTGGAAGAAAAAATCAAAAGCGGCGTCCCGCTCTCGGAAGCCTTCGAAGCGCAGGGAATTTTTCCGAAAATCTACACGGCTTCGATTCTGGCGGGCGAGCGCAGCGGCGCGCTGGACGAAGTTTTGGCGCGTTACGTCGACTACCTGAGACGCAGCGTGGGCGTTTCGCGCAAGCTGCGCGGCGCGCTGGCGTATCCGGCGTTTCTGCTGCTGGCGGCGTCGTTTATGGTCGTGTTTCTGACGGTTTACGTCGTGCCGCGAATGTCGGATTTGTTTAAAGGCTTGAGCGCCAATAAAGGCTTGCCGACGATAACGGTTATCGTCCTGTCGATTTCGAATTTTGTCTCCGCCAATTTCTGGTGGCTTCTGCCGCTGATTCTGCTTTTTATTTTCGCGACTTATATCTGGCTCAGAACGCCGGGCGGAAAGCTCGTTTTGCACGCCTTTCTGCTGCGCCTGCCGCTGGCGGGGAATCTGATAAAACAGATGACGACGGCGCAGCTCGCCCGCTCGATTTCGACGCTCCTGGCGGGCGGCATTACGGTTCCCGATTCGTGGAATATCGCCTCGGAAGCGATTACGAATCTCGAACTGCGCCGCCGCAGCCAAGCCGTCCTGCCGATGATTCGCGAGGGTCGGGGCTTTACCGAGGCGCTGGACAAAGCCGGCTGGCTGCCCGAACTGGCGCTCGATATGATCGGCATCGGCGAAAAATCAGGAAGCCTGCGCGAGATGCTCGACGAAGTGGGAAACTTCTACGATGCCGAAACCGAAGTCCGTCTGGAACAATTGACGACGCTGCTCGAACCAATAATTCTGGTCTTCATGGCGGGCGTCGTGATTACGATTCTGCTGGCGATTTATATGCCGATTATTCAGTCGATTTCGTCCGGACCGTTCGGCGGGCGAAGATAAGAAAAAGCTGTCAGCTATCAGCTATCAGCGGTCAGCTTTAAGGAAATGAGAAATTTTAGAGAATTGAAAGTCTGGGAAAAATGTCATCAACTGACGCTGATGGTTTATCAAGCCACAAAGAATTTTCCCAAAGAGGAATTATTTGGATTAACGAGTCAAATTCGCCGTGCCTGCTCTTCGATTCCCGCAAATATTGCCGAAGGCTGCGGTAGACAAACCGAAAGAGATTTCGCAAGATTTTTACAGATAGCATTCGGCTCGGCGAGTGAATTAGAATATCACTTACTTTTAGCCAATGACCTTAAACTATTAAATTCGGAAAGTTATAAGGTTATGGAAAATCTGTTACTGGAAATTAAAAAAATGTTAGCTTCATTCATCCAAAAGCTGAATGCTGACGGCTGATAGCTGACTGCTAAATTTATGAACGAAACAACACTGACGACCTCGCTCCCGACAATCGACGTTTCGGGAATCCTGGAAAACGAGCCGCCCGAGGTGAAATCGGCGAAGGCTCTGGCGATGCGCTATCGTCTGCCGTATATCGACCTTTTGCCGCC
>DATHBC010000138.1:0-10993 GCA_035296345.1 Pyrinomonadaceae bacterium
GAAACTTTGGTTGCCAAGCGTGATTCTTCGTTGTTTCGCGCTTGGCTTTTCTTTTAGCCGTCAGCAGTCAGCTATCAGCTAAGAATATTTGCTTTTGCTGATAGCCGATTGCTAATACCTGACAGCTATACAATCAATCTCGACGCGCGCATCGCGCGGCAGACGCGCCGCCTGAACGGTCGCGCGAGCCGGTTTGTTTTCGCTGAAATAGCGCGCGTAAACTTCGTTCATCGCCGCAAAATCGTTCATATCGGCTAAAAAGACGGTCGTCTTCACGACGTCGTTCAGACTCACGCTCGCCGCTTCCAGAACCGCGCTCAGATTTTTCAGAACCTGCTCGGTTTGTTCCGCCACGTCATCGGAAACAAATTCGCCCGTCTGCGGGTCAATCGGAATCTGTCCCGAAAGGAAAACCATATTTCCCGCCTTCACCGCCTGCGAATAAGGTCCGATTGCGCCCGGCGCATTTTCCGTCGAAATAATTTCTTTCATTGCTGCCTGTCTTGATTCCCTCTGTTTATTTTTCGTCTATTCAAACAAAAGGCTGATTTTATCAAATGTGACCGGGAAAGTCTAACGCAGCGAGTCGAGAGTCCGGAGAGTCTGGGAAGTCCGGAGAGTCGAAGGAAACTATTTGAAAGAAATAAAATCAATTTGACTCTCTAAACTCTCCGGACTCTCGCCTGATTTACGCCAGGTCATTCACGCGCTCGACGTCAATCACGCCGGAAACGTTTTTTATTGCGCTCGTGACTTTATCCAGATGTTTTTTGTCGAAAACTTCGATGGTCACTTCGATTAAGCCCTGATTATCGCGAGAGACGCGCGCGCTGGCGTCGCGGATGCCGGTTTTGATTTCGGCGATTGCATTGGTGATTCCGGCGAGCATTCCGGTGCGGTTTTCGGTCGTCGCCAGAAGGCGCACGGCTTGAATCTGTTTATCGTCGCTTTTCGCCCATTCGACCTCGACGATGCGGTCGCGGTTGACCATCAGAGCCTGCACGTTTTTGCAGCGCTTGTTGTGAACGACGACGCCTTTGCCGAGCGAGATATAGCCGACGATTTCTTCGCCGCGCAGCGGATTGCAGCAGCGGGCGCGCGTTAAAAGCAGGTTGTCGACGCCCTTCACGATAATCGCGTCCTCGCCCAGCCCCATGAGTTTTTTGACCGCTTTGACGCCGGATTGAAACGTCGTCTCTTTCTTTTTCTCCGGGTCGAGCTCGGCGAATTTTTCCGCGCCCAGATATTTGGCGAGAACGTTTCGCGGCAGCGTTTTTCCGTATCCGATTGACGCCAGCAAATCTTCGATTCTGCCCAAGCCGTATTCATTCGCGATGCGTTTCAGATTTTCCTCGTCGCCCATGACCTTTTTCGGGGTCAGACGGAATTTTTCGGCTTCGGTCGCCAGCAGCTTGCGCCCGATTTCGATTGATTCGACGCGCTGCTGCTCGGCTATCCAGTGACGGATGCGATTTTTGGCTTTCGAGGTCGCGACGTAATTCAGCCAGTCGCGCGTCGGATGCGAGTTAGGGCTGGTCAGAATTTCTATGACGTCGCCGTTTTGAATTTCGGTTTTCAGCGGCACGATGCGCCCGCCGATTTTCGCGCCGGTGCAGGCGTCGCCGACTTCCGAGTGAATCGCGTAGGCGAAATCTATGGGCGTCGCCCCGCGCGGCAATTGGATGACCTTGCCCATCGGCGTGAAGGCGTAAACGTCTTTCGGATACAAATCCAGTTTTAAAGATTCGATAAAATCCTGCGAATCGTTCAGCTCTTTCGTTTCCTCGACCAGCGGCAGCAGAAGCTTTTCGACCGTTTTTCTAAGCTCGTCCAGATTCTGGTCGTCGTCGCGTCTGCCGAGCTTTTTCTCTTTATATTTCCAGTGCGCCGCGACGCCTTCTTCGGCAATCTGGTGCATGTCTTCGGTGCGAATCTGGACTTCGAAAGCGTGCCCGCCTTCGCCGATAACGGACGTGTGCAGCGATTGATAAAGGTTGTCGCGCGGAATCGCAATCCAGTCCTTGAAACGCTCGGGCACGGGCGTCCAGATGTCGTGAATCACGCTCAGGGCGATGTAACAGTCTTTTTTATCGTTTTGGGTGATAATGCGCGCGGCGATTAAATCATAAACCTGCTCGATGGCGAGCTTGCGCTTTTTCAGTTTTTTCCAGAGCGAATAGAGACGCTTGACGCGCCCTTGAACCTGAACGAACGGAACGTCGTTTTTCGCCAGATTTCCCTCAATCGTCCGGGTAATCTTTTCGAGCATGGCTTCGAGTTCCGGGCGGCGCGCTTCGACCTCGGCGGAGAGTTTTTTGTAATCTTCCGGGTAAAGATTTTGAAACGATAAATCTTCGAGCTCGCTGCGCAGCTTACCCATTCCGAGCCGGTGCGCAATCGGCGCGTAGATGTCCAGCGTTTCCTGCGAGATGCGCGCCCGTTTTTCCGGTTTTAAAAACTCCATCGTCCGCATATTGTGCAGGCGGTCGGCGAGCTTGATAAGCACGACGCGGACGTCCGTTATCATCGCCAGAACCATCTTGCGGACGTTTTCGGCTTGCTGCTGTTCTTTGGAAAGATTGCTGATGTGCGCGATTTTCGTCAGCCCGTCGACGAGCTTGGTGATTTCCTCGCCGAATGAATGGCGGAGCGTATCCAAATCGACCAGCGTGTCTTCGACGACGTCGTGCAGCAGCCCGGTCGAAACGGAAATTTCGTCGAGCCGCATATCCGCCAGAAGGTCTGCAACCGCCAGCGGGTGAACGAGATACGGCTCGCCCGAAGCCCGTTTCTGCCCCCGATGATGCAGCGCCGAGAACAGATAGGCGCGCCGAATCAAATCGCCGTCAGCCTGCGTGTGGTTGTTCCTGACCTTATCGATAATGTCGTCGATGCGAACCATATAAAGCAATTAAGAATTAAAAATTAAGAATTACGAATTAAAGCGACAAATCATGCCTCTTAATTTTTAATTCTTAATTCGTAATCGTTTCAGCTCCTGCTAAAAAAAGGCGACGCTCAATTTTATTTTAATTGAGCCTCACCTTTTCATGAAATGATTTCTGAAGAAATTATTTTCCCGCTTCTTCTTCTTCTCGTTTCTTGCGCGCCTCTTCTTCCTCTTTCTTCTGGCGTTTGATTTCAGCTAAGCGGGTAAATTCGGCTTTCGCCCGCTCGGCTTCTGCTTTAAAACGGGCTTCGTCTTCTTTTTTGCCGTCCATTTCGGCGACGCGCATATTCTGAATCAGCAGACTCGTCTTATATGACCAAATCGAATCGCTGTTTTTATCCAGTTCCAGAGCTTTGTTAATCAATTCCGTTCCGCGGTCGATACAACCTCTCAGCTTTTCGTAAACGCTCGGGTCGGTCGGCTTAATGTATTGATATTCGTCTTTGCCGTCGACCTTGACGGTTTTTCTGACCGGCTCGATGCCGGTAATGTCGTTGGCGCAGGTGTTTTCCTTCGACGCCATCGAGGTTAAAGCCGTCGCTCTGGTTTCATTCGGCAAGCCCGCATCGTTTGCCACTTCGTTCTGCCACGCTTTCCATTCCTCCGGCTTATTGGTCGTGTCCAGTAAATTGGCGATAGCGCTGATCGAGCTGTTTAAAACTACGACCGTATCATTGTAATCGCGAACAGATTTTTCGTCGTTCGGATTAGCGTCCAGAGCCTGTTTCTTTTTCGACAGCTCTGCCTTGTATTCGGGAATGACTTTTCTATATTCGGCGACCGCTTCGTCGGCTTTCTGCGTCTGCGTGCGGTTGGCGGCATACTGTGAATGAAGAGTGCGAGCCAGAAACAGTTGTCCCAGCAGATTGCTCGGGTCGCGCCTGACCGCGTCGCGGAAAAGCGATTCGGCTTCGTCAAATTTTTTATCCGAGTAAGCCTTTGCACCGTCGACCAAATTCTGACGTGCTTTGATTTGATTCCAGAAGTTGCAACCGGCTCCGGCTAAAATTGTTATCGCTATTAAGGCAAATATCCCTACTCGAGAGACTCTCATTTTTTCGACTCCGTTATCTTAATTTTAGATTTTAGATTTTAGATTTTAGATTTTAGATTGGAAGAACCAAATTAATTTCTTTAATTCTTTTCCAGTCACAAATCGCAAATCTAAAATCTAAAATCCCTTTTATTGTTCCAAATCGTCGATTTGCAAGCCGACGGGCTGCGCTCCGGCAGACTTGACTGCATCGACCACTTTTGCCACTTCGCCGTATTTGACCGAGCGCGGCGCTTTGATAAAGACGGTCTTTTCGGTTTCGTTCGTACCTTCCCGGAAAACACCGTTGGCGTCGCGATAATTAAAAGTTTCCGTCAGTTTATTTATCAGGCTGCTCGGGTCTGCGATATTGCCCATGTCGTCCTGATTGAGCTTGATCTTGTTTTCTTTATCGACAAACACAATCAGGGTATTCGGGTTGGGCTTCAGAACCAGGTTCTGCTCATCCGGTTTCGGCTCAGCGGGCACTTTCGCTTCGAAACGGCTCGGCTTCGACGGCGAAATAACCATAAAAATAATCAGCAGCACGAGCAAAACGTCAATCAATGGCGTAACGTTGATATTCGGAACGGCTCCCTCGTGCGCTACGGCAGCTTCTTCAAATAAAGCCATAATTCAAAACTCCTATTTTATGCTGAAGACAATTCAATTTTTTGTTTATTGAGTCGGCGCGCCGCCTTTTCTCTTATCGGCGACCAATCCGATTTTATCCACGTTTTGCGCGCGGATAATATTGATTGCTTCGACGACCGTTCCGTAAGCGACACCGACATCGCTTTTGATATAAACAATGCGCTTATCGGTTTGTCCCACCAAACGCTCGTCGATTTTTTTACCCATCACTTCTTTGATTTTGTCTCCAAGAACCGCCTTGGAATATTTATCTTTGCCGATATAAAAATCAGAGTCATTCGGGATTGCCACGACTACCGCTTTTTCATTGTTTATATAAGTGTCTTCTTCAGGCGAATTCAAGTCACGCGGAAGATTAACCGAAACTCCCTGTTGCAAGAGCGGCGTAACCACCATGAAGATGATTAAAAGCACCAGCATAATATCAACCATCGGAGTCACGTTAATCTCGGAGTTATATTCACTTTCTCCGCCAACTGACATCGACATAGTTTATTTCTCCTTCTTCGTAGATAATGCTTAAAGTTTTGTTGTAGAAATAACTACTTCAAATTTTCCGATTAGATTATCGCGGCAACTGTTTGGTGCGCTGCTTGATAAAGTAATCAATCAATTCAGAAGCGGAGTTTTCCATTTCGACAGTAAAACTCGATACTTTGTTTGTAAAATAGTTAAACAGCCACACTGCCGGAACCGCCACCGCGATACCGAAAGCCGTCGCCACGAGAGCTTCCGCAATCGCGCCGCCGACCGCGCCGATACCTGCGTTCTGTTCGGTCGCCAGAGCGACGAACGCGCCGATAATGCCGACCACCGTGCCGAACAATCCGACGAACGGAGCCGTCGAGCCGACCGTCGCCAGACCGGAAAGCCCGCGCTTCAATTCAGCCTGTTTAACCGCTATCGCGCGTTGCAGAGCACGTTTCGAAGCTTCCATTTCCTCGCCCGATATGTCCGTGTTGCCCTGGTGCGCGCTAAACTCTTTCAAACCCGACGAAACGACCATCGCCAGATGTGAATTTTTGTGTTTGTCGCTGATGTTAATCGCTTCGTCGACGTTGTTGTTTTTCAAAGCCTGCGCGACCTTCGGCGCAAACTGGCGCGACTGCTGTTTCGCCGCGTTATAAGTCATCCAGCGCTCGATGCCGATAGCGATAATGTAAATCGACATCAACAAAAGAATGATAACAACCACCCAGCCGGGAATCGTTAAACTTTTTGCAATATCGTAAAGACCAAAAGAAATTTTGTGCCCGCCCTCGGCAAACATCAAGAAAAAGCTCACTAAAAATGTCATGATTATCCTCCAAAGAATGTCAAAAAATTTTATTATTACAGAGTTTTCAGTTCCGCCGTGCTCGCTTAAAAGCAGCGGTCAATCGAACCGCTCAGCTTGCTTTTCAGCCACGCCTCTCGGGCGCGGCGGAACTCTAAAAACTCGCCAGACTCCTGCCGTTGCTGCTACTGAGCCACAAAGTTATAGGTAATAATTCCCGTAACCTTCACCGGCGTTCCCGAAAGCAGCGTGGGTCTGAATTTCGCTTGACGTGCCGCGCCGA
The DNA here is from genome assembly GCA_035296345.1 of Pyrinomonadaceae bacterium. GTDB lineage: Bacteria > Acidobacteriota > Blastocatellia > Pyrinomonadales > Pyrinomonadaceae > JALZHR01. The sequence goes on from DATHBC010000138.1 coordinate 6,197, forward strand.
CAGCCGCCTGCTGAAGCAGCGGGTGACCGCCCGCGGCGCTCGCCGAAATCACGTTTCCGTTTTCGTCAATCGTCACCTGCACCGAAACGGTTCCGGCGGCGCGCACGGCTTTGGCTGCCGGCGGATACGGCGGTTTCGGCAAACTGATGGCGCTGCCGTTGACGACGCCCTTGGAAATAATTTTCGGCACGGCGGGTTTCGGCGTCGGTTCCGCAGTCGGTTTCGGGGTCGGCTTCGGCGGCGGCGGCGGATCGTCGTCCGCCACGGGCGTCGATGGAGCGCTCTGCGTAATTCCGCCTCCGGTGTTTTCGCCTCGTTCGACTCCGGCGTTCGGCGTCGACGGATTTACGTTTCTATCGCCTAATTTAGCGCCCGGAACCCATTTCGCCACATTTTGCTGACCGCGCGTGTCTTTCGGCGGCGTGGTCGTGTTTTCAACCGAAGCAAACTGGTCCGTACGGACAATCTCGGTAGTCGCTTTTTCGCTGGTCACCTGTTTTTCCGGTTTTTGTTCCGGCTCAGGCGGCGGCGGCGGCGCTTCTTCCGGCAGCGGCGGCGCGACCAGAGTGGAAAGCTCGAGTCCTTCGTCGCTGGTGCCGAGGTCTTTTGCGAAAAGACTGTAAACAATACCGCCCGCAAATAAAGTCGTCACAATAACGAAGGTCGTCAGCAGAAATCCGCCTCGCTTCGTATTCTCTCCGGTGTGACTTTTCGATTCGACTAATTGGTCTAACATAGTTTTTATTTACCTCCCTCTTTTCCGGTGCCAATCGGGGTCGGGTTACGAAATTTTCTTTATAACTGCTCTGATGAATAAACTTTAACCTTTGTTGTCATCACTTTTCAACAACAATCGCAACTGCTTTTCTTTTGATTCGTTAATTCTTTTACTTGAGGGTTGGCTGTGACGGGGACTTTGCCAGTCGGGTATGCAAAGTTCCGCCAACTCCGTTTTCATCCTCAATAAACGAATCGGAAAAAAGCAGAAACGTATAAATGATTTTTTTGACCAGCAACGATTTGAAGTCTAAGATTTTGAACACAGAAAGTCAAGGAAAATTTACCTTTTCCTTATGCTTTTTTCCAAAATCTCAAAGAAAATTTATAGAAAATTAATATTTGCAGTAAGGGCGGCTTACTTCAACGAGTAAGCCGCCCTTAATTTTAGCCGATTGCCGTTTTTCTTTTAGCGCGTCACGGGTTTTCTGGCGACTGAACGCCTCGAAGCGGTCGCCAGTGTGTTGGCATCCTTGCGCCGCGTTTCGGGCTGTTTGCTTTTCGCCGCGCCGAGCTTGCCCTGCCACCAGATGGCAATCGGGCTGGCGATGGCGATGGTCGAATACGTGCCGGTAATCGAGCCGACGAAAAGCGCGAGCGAAAATCCGCGCAGGACTTCGCCGCCGAAGATGACCAGCGCCAGAACCGACAGGAAAACCAAGCCGTTAGTCACAATCGTGCGCGACATCGTCTGGTTAATCGAATCGTTCGTCAGTTGATAGAGCGATTTATCCCGATGCAGCGTCAGATTTTCGCGAATGCGGTCGAAGATAACAATCGAGTCGTTGACCGAAAAACCGACCAGCGTTAAAAGCGCGGCGATAACGGTGAGATTGATTTCCCATTGAAAGACGGAAAAGAACGCCAGGGTCACCAGAACGTCGTGAAACACGGCGATAACCGCGCCCGCCGCATATGTCCAGTCGTAGCGGTACGCGATGTAAAGCAGAATCCCGAGCAGACCCAGAAGCGTGGCGGCGACCGCCTGATTGCGGAGCTGGTCGCCGGCGACGGGACCGACCGATTCGGTTCCGACAATTTTATAAGCGGCGTCGGGCGAGTCGTTCAGCGTGGCGGTGGCTTCGGTTTCTTTGCCGAAGGTGTCGAGCGCTTTCTTCACGCTCGCGCGACCGACGTTCACCTGGCTATTATCGCCCGGCTGTTGTCCTTCCTGCCCGGCGGCTGTCGGCGGAGCAATTTCCTGTCCTTCGAAACTCGGAACTTTAATCAAAACTTCGTCCTGTTTGTCGGTCGAATCCTGAATAACCGCTTCGTTAACGCCGGTATTCTGCAAAGCCGCGCGAATATCGTCGGTCGCGGGCTTCTGCTTGAATTTCGCCGTGACGACCGTTCCGCCCTGAAAATCGACTCCGAGATTAAATGCGTCCGTTCCGCCGGGAGACGCCTGACGACCAATCGCCGAAATCAAACCGGCAAGAAGAATTACAACGGAAACCGCAGTGAATATTCTGCGCTTCCCCATCCAGTCAACTTTTATATTCGTAAAAAATTCAAACATTGTTTTGTAAACGTCCTTCGTTCCTTATCCTTTATCCATTGCCGTTCGAATAAAATTCAGTTCCCGAATTTATTTCAAAGCGCCGAGGACAAAGAACGCGAGGCTAATTTTAAATCGCGAGACTAATCTCAAATGCTGAGTTTCGTCATATCCCGTTTTCTGCCCAAAAGCCACATAAAAATCGTGCGCGAGACAAAAACCGCCGAGAAAAGGTTAATTAAAAGACCGAGAATAAGCGTCACGGCAAATCCGCGAATCGGACCCGTACCGTACATATACAAAATGGCGGACGAGATAATGGTCGTGATATGCGTGTCGATAATCGTGATAAACGCGCGGTCAAAGCCTAAATCTACGGCTTGCGCAATCGCTTTTCCGGCGCGCAGTTCCTCGCGGATGCGCTCGAAGATAAGCACGTTCGAGTCGACCGCCATGCCGATGCCTAAGATTAAACCGGCGATTCCCGGCAAAGTCAGCGTCGAATCGAATACAATCAGAGCCGCCAGCGTCAGAAGCATGTTCAGAATTAAAGCGACCACGGCGTTTATGCCCGAGCCGCGATAATATATGAGCATAAAAATGACGATGAAAATCAAACCGGCGACCGAAGCCGTGACGCCCGCCCGAATCGAATCGGCGCCGAGGCTCGGTCCGACGGTTCTTTCTTCCTGATACTCAATGGACGCGGGCAGCGCGCCGGATTTCAGCGTCAATGCCAAATCGTCGGCTGATTCTTTGGTAAAACGACCTGAAATCTCGCCCGAATCGGAAATCTGCGATTTGATATAAGCGGCTGATTTGACTCGGTTGTTAAGCACGACCGCCATATAATTATTGATATTTTTGGATGTCCAGTCACCGAATTTCGCCGCGCCCTCCGGCTTTAAGGCAAACGCAATCTTGTAATCTCTATCGCCGCCCTGCGAATAAGCGTTCGCCTCGCGCAGCTCGCTGCCGTCGACAATCGCCGGGCTTTCGACGACGACCCAGCGCGTCGGCTGATTGTTCGCTTGATTTTGCGTATCGGTCGCCGCCTCGTCCCGTTCGTCATAAGCAAAAACTTTGCGCGTGACGCTTTCCTGACCGCCGATTGTCTGAAGCGCGGCTTCCTGGGTCGGATAAGTCTGAACCCCTGCCGGGCTAGGCGGGCTGACGACTTTCATCAGCGACAACTGAGCCGTTTCGCCGATTAATTTTTTCACTCGTTCCGGGTCTTCGACGCCGGGCATCTGCAAAAGAATCTGATGCGAATCCTGCCCGCCCTGCCGCGCCAGCGTCGGCTCTTTGACGCCGAAACTGTTGATGCGACCTTCGATGATGCGCAGAGCCTGCTCGACCGCCTGGTTGCTTAATGTCTGCTGCGCCGTCGTCGGCAAACTCCAGACAATCGCGTCGCCGGTTTCCGACTGCGTCCAGGAAGAAAAATCGACTTTTTGCTTAACCGCGTCGATGACGGCTTGTTTTTGCGCAGCGTCGGTGACCGGCAGCGTAACCTGGTAAGTCCCGTTTGCCGTGACGAACGCCGGTTCGCCGACCGGCAGATTCGCCCCCTGCGCGGCAGTCCGAGCGGCAAGCCCGTTGTTTTCGGTCAGAGCTTTCAGATATTCCTCGACCCTCACGCGCATCACCAGGTGCGAGCCGCCTTTCAAGTCCAGACCGAGATTGATGTTTCCCGCCAGGTTGTTTTTGATGCCCGACCAGGAAAAGTCACTCGCCGTAAGCGACTGGCGCGGACCGAAAACCAAATACAACGCAATCAATGTAACGACTACGATAATTACAGTTCTAAACAATATGGTTCTGTTTTTCATTACTACTCGTTAGTAGTCGCCTGCCCGCTCTCCGTTGTCTGCCGCGAAAAGCGACTGACTGCCGGCTGGATGCGGGCTTGTGACTATTTACTCTCTGCTTTTTTTCCGACAACGGCGCTTTTACCGATTTCGAGGAACGTTTTGTCTGCGCTCAGGATGATAAAGCTGGTGTCTCTGATTTCCTTGATTTTGCCGATAACGCCGCCGTTGGTGACGACTTCGTCGTTGATTTTCAAGCTGGAAATCATATCCTGAAGCTGCTGCGCCTGACGACGCTGCGGCAAAATCACCAGAAAATAGAAAATGCCGAAAATAAACACGAAAGGCAGAATCGTCCAGATGAAACTACCGCCGCCGCCTTCGCCCTGAAATAATAAAGCTACAATGTTCATTGTTTTAATGCAGACAGAAACTTCAATTATAAATTACGCGCGCCGAATAATAAAACCGCCGAAGCTAAAAACATGGACTTACTTATGCGGAAAAGCCGATTTATGATTGCTTTTCCGCTTCGCCCGCGCGAATTTTGTTTAAGAAGTCTTGTCGAAACCGGCTGAAGCTGCCAAGTTTGATAGAATCTCTTACCTTTTGCATCGTGTCAAGGAAGAACGCCAGATTGTGATGCGAAATCAAAACCGCCGCCAGCATCTCGCCCGCCTGATATAAATGCCGCAGATACGCGCGCGTGTA
>DATHBC010000139.1:0-3757 GCA_035296345.1 Pyrinomonadaceae bacterium
CAGCGCAGCACCATTATCCAGACCTCGCCCGTCCACACCGGCTTCTGCGCCGACCCGCGCGAAATGCTCCGGCGGCTGTTCGATAAAATGGTGCGCTGACGACATTTTTTCACGAATTTGTTATCATCTACAATTTCTTATGACAACCACGCAGACATCTTACCCGCGCAGTAAAATCAAAATTCTCCTGCTCGAAAACATCTCGGATTCGGCGGTCGAGGAATTTAAGTCGAGCGGTTACATCGAGATAAAAAAGCTTTCCGGCGCTTTGAGCGAAGAGGACTTGATTCGCGAAATCAAAGGCGTTCACATATTGGGCGTTCGCTCAAAGACGCGGATTACCGGAAGGATTATCGAAAAAGCCGACCGGCTGCTGGCAATCGGCGCTTTCTGCATCGGGATTAATCAGATTGATTTGAAAGCCGCGACCGAAAAGGGCGTCGCGGTTTTTAACGCGCCTTACTCGAATACGCGGTCGGTCGCGGAACTGGTTATCGGTTTGTGCGTGATTCTGATTCGTAAGGTGACGGACAAAAACAGCGCGGCGCATCGCGGAATCTGGCTGAAAGACGCGGCGGGAAGCTTCGAGCTGCGCGGCAAAACGCTCGGCATCATCGGTTACGGCAATATCGGCTCGCAGGTTTCGGTAATGGCTGAAGCCCTGGGCATGAACGTCATTTATTACGACGTCTTGACCAAGCTGCCGCACGGCAACGCCAGGCAGGAACGCGATTTGCGCGCGCTTTTGAAAAAGTCGAACATCGTCACGCTGCACGTTCCTTCGGACGCGACGACGCGCAATATGATTAACGAGGAAACGCTTTCGTATTTGCGGAAAGACTCGATTCTGCTGAATTATTCGCGCGGCGACGTCGTGGATTTGCAGGCTTTGCGAAAGGCGATTGAAAAAGGCGTTATCAGCGGCGCGGCGGTCGACGTTTTTCCCGAAGAGCCGGAAAAAAACGGCGATTCCTTCCGGAGCGTGCTGCAAAATCTGCCGAACGTCGTCCTGACGCCGCACATCGGCGGCTCGACCGAAGAAGCGCAGGCGAATATCGGTCTGGACGTGACGGCGAAACTGATAAATTATCTGGAACTGGGAACGTCTAACGGGTCGCACACCGTGCCGGATTTGAACCTGCCGCCGCAAGCCGGAACGCACCGCATTCTGCACATTCACCGCAACGTTCCCGGCGTTCTGGGCGAGATAAACTCGAAACTCTCGACGCGCGGCATCAATATCGTCGGGCAGTATCTGAAGACGAACGAAGAAATCGGCTACGTGATTCTGGACATCGACACGAAACTTTCCAAAGAAGCGTTCGCCATTTTAAAGGAAGTCAACGCGACGATAAAAACGCGAATGGTCTATTAATCAGACTATTCGATTTAAAAAAAATCAGCCCGCGGGCAGGCGACACGGCGCGGGAAAGTTAAAAAATAATTTGTTTTTCTTTTCGTTTGTTTCGCCTGCCCGCGCGGGCTGATTTTTTCGGTTTTTTATAATCGTCCGGCTGAGTTATATTAGCGTTGAGAAATCGTTTTGCGTGTTTCGTTTCGGCAGGCGGCTGAAAAAATATGTCCGTTGAACAGGAAAATAAAAAGATTGTCCGGCGCTTTTTCGAAGAGTTCTGGAACGAGCGAAAGCTGGAAATAGCCGAAGAAATTTTCGCGCCCGGCGCGGTGACGCACCAGCTTCAATCGGGCGCGGAAACTGCCGGCGTGCCGCGCGGCGGCAAAGCGGTCAGAGAACACGCGGGCGAATGGCTCCGGGCATTTCCCGATTTGCGTTTCACCGTCGAGCGGATGATTGCCGAAGGCGATTTGGTCGTAACCTACGCGACGATGCGCGGCACGCACGCGGAAAACTGGCTCGGCATTCCCGCCGGCGGCAAACGGGTCGGCATCACAATGGCGGTCACTCACCGGATTGACGGCGGAAAAATTACGGCGGACTGGGTTCTGGTCGAATCGCTCGGCTTTTTTCAGCAGCTCGGTTTATTGCCGCCGACCGAGGAATTTATGTCTGATGGCGCGCAGCAATTAAAGTAAGAATATGAAAATCAGCACAAAGTTTATTCCGAATCGCTTTATTTTATTTTCTTTATTTGCGTTTATGTTTTCTTTAAATGTATCCGCCACGGCGCAATGGCAAAGACAGGCGATTGAGACCAGGGCGAGTTTGCGCGGGCTTTCCGTCGTCAACGAAAGAATAATCTGGGCGAGCGGCACGGGCGGCACGTTTCTTAAAACGACGGACGGCGGCAAAAACTGGACGGTCGGCAAAGTTCCGGGCGCGGAAAAGCTGGATTTTCGCGACGTCGAAGCCTTTGACGAGAAAACGGCTTATCTTCTGAGCATCGGCGAAGGCGAAACCTCGCGCATTTACAAAACGATTGACGGCGGCGCGACGTGGAAACTGCAATTTCAAAACACGAACCCGAAAGCGTTTTTCGACGCGATTGCCTTTTGGGACGAAAACAACGGTATTGCGATGAGCGACCCGGTGGACGGCAAATATCTTCTGATAGCCACCGGCGACGGCGGCGCGACGTGGAAGCCGCTCGCAACCGACAAAATGGCGAAAGCCAAAGAAGGCGAAGCGGCTTTTGCCGCCAGCGGGACTTGCCTGATAACCGTCGGAAAATCGGACGTCTTTCTCGTTTCTGGCGGAAATGACGCGCGGGTTTTTCGCTCGAACAATCACGGTCTGAGCTGGTTTGTCGTCGATACGCCAATCGTCAAAGGCACGCCGGGCAGCGGAATTTTTTCGATTGCGATGTTTGACCGCAAGCGCGGCGTCATCGTCGGCGGCAATTACGAAAAGCCGAACGAAATGACAAATAATCTGGCTTTTACAAACGACGGCGGCAAAATGTGGAAGCTCGGAAAAGGCTTGAACGGTTATCGCTCTGCCGTCGCCTACATCGACAAAAAAACGATTGTCGCCGTCGGCGCGTCCGGCTCGGATTTATCGGGCGACGGCGGAAAAACGTGGAGAAACTTGGATAAGGAAAATTACAACGCCGTGCAGGCGAAGGGCAAAAACGCGATTTGGGCGGTCGGCGCAAGCGGGCTGGTAGCTCGATTTATTCATGCAAAATAGGTGAAGGCAGCCGTAGTTTCAAAATAAATATGTGGGAAATTTGTCTGGAAAAACTCGAAAAGCTGAAAAATCTCGACCGGCAGTTTCAGGTTTTCGGTGCGGAAGAACATCAGTATATTCTCAATTCGCCGCTGCCCGACGAAGTAATTGAGGAAATCGAAGAAGAAATCGAAATTCCGCTGCCGCTCGAACTGAAGCGCTTTTACGCGGAAGCGGGAAACGGCATCGCCGGACCGGATTACGGCTTAACGGATATTTACGGGCTGCGCGGAATTCGCGCAAACGCCCCTTACGTCGATGTCGAAGCTCTGAAGCGGAAACTCAGCAGAAAGTATCTCGACGAAGGAAATTTGTCCGGTCTTGTCTCGGTCGTCGCGCAGGGCTGCGGGCACGAAATCTGTTTGATAACGTCGGGCGAAAAAGCCGGCAAGGTCGTTTATGTTTCGGGCGACGGCTATGTGGACGAAACCGACCGGAATCTGGTTGAGTATTATGAAAAATGGCTCGACGACCATCTCGATAAATTTGAAACCGTCGAGGCATTGATGCGCGCCGGGCGAAGCTATCAGGAAATCGACGAGGCAGTAAGTGAAAAATTCGCTTCTTACGACGCCGGAGACATTATTTCCAGCATTGCCGACGCGGAAAAGC
>DATHBC010000140.1:0-2708 GCA_035296345.1 Pyrinomonadaceae bacterium
AATGAAGAATGTCGCCTTTCAGTTTCTGCACGCGCGCGCCCGCGCGCATTTCCACCGATTCGTGAATCAAAACGTCTTTCCAACCGCCTTTTTGTCGATTAAAAAAACGCGTCTGCCAGTCCGGGTACCAGCCGCCGTGTCGAACCGGGCGATTCATATAAAAGGAAAGACGCGGAATTTTATAAGCGTCGACGACAGCCGCGGCGGACGGCGAATTTTTTAATTGCAGAATTTCTCCGCTTAATTCATCTGAAACCTTCTCGTCGGCGTCGAGGCTGAAAATCCATTCGTGGGCGGCGCTGTCGACGGCAAATTGTTTTTGCCTGGAAAATCCGTGCCATTTCCGCACCAGAATTTTCGCGCCCAGATTTTCGGCAATCTCGCGCGTACGGTCTCCGCTTTCCGAATCGACCACCAGAATTTCGTCCGCCCAGCCCGCGACCGATTCAATTGCCCGGCGGATGTTTTTTTCCTCGTTGAAAGTAATCAGGACGGCGGAAATTTTCACGCTTCGTATTCTGGCACAAGTTCAGGTAAAACATAAAGAGTCGCCCTGCCGACTCTTCAAGTAAAATCTCAGGATTTAATTAAATCAAGGCAGATTCAAACAGGATGGACAGGATAATTTGAAACTAATAACGTTGATGTTTCTTTCATTTTCCTGTTCATCCTGCCAATCCTGTTTGAAATCGAGTTTATTTACTTGTATTTATCCAGGCAATCTCTTATTTTTCATCCACCGGCGAATTGACCTCGATATTGTTGGCGCGGAAAGTCGTCGAGGTGGCGCGCTGCAAATCGGCGAGCGACTTGTTAAAATCCGTCTCGGCTCGAATCTCGGAGTTGCGCGCGTTTGCCAGAGCGTTTTCGCGCTGGAAAAGCAGGAAAGTCGAAGAAAAACCGACCTCGTATTTTTTGCGCTCGCCTTCGAGCTGAATTTCGGCGTTCTCGCGCGCGCGGCGGGCGACCAGGACTCGCTGGCGCGCCGTTTCGACAGCCTGCACGGCGTTGCGCACGTCGGCGATAATGGTTTGTTCCTGCGCGCGGGTTTGCGCGCCGATTTGTTCTTCCTGCACGCGCGCTCCGGCAAGATTGGCGCGCGCCGTGCGGTTGCGCAGCGGAAACGAAATCGTCACGCCGACCGTATAATTAGGCGCGTCGATGCGAAACAGATTCAGGAAAGAGCGATTAAAGCCGCCGGTTAAAAACGAGGGCGTCGGCGGAACCGGAACGAGCGGAATCTCGCTGTCGGTCGGCAGACCGCCGTGAAAACGCCTGATTTGCTGCAACAGAAACGCGGAGGCATTCGTTTGCGGGTTGCCGGAAATAAGCGGCACAAGCTGCGTCTCGGGCGAAAATGTTCCGCCCTGCGAAATTCCGTTCAGCGAAAACGTCGTATTCAAATCCACCTGCGGCTTGGTCTGGTTTTTAAAAAATTCGATATTTATCGCGTTGATTTCCCGCGCCAGTTTTAATCTTTGCAGCTCCGGGCGATTGGCGACCGCATCTTTTATCGCCTCGTCGAGCATGACGGCTTCGTCGCTGTAAACCGGGCGGTCGGTCGGCACAATCGAGCGATTCCATTCCGGCGCGCTGATGTCTCTCAAGAGCAGCGTTTTCAGATTATTTTCGGCGACCGACACGGCTTGCGTCGCCTGCAAAACTTCGCCCTCGCGATTGGCAAGCTCAGTGCCGACTTCGGCGCGCTCAATCGGCGCGGCGCTGCCGGCTTCGATTTTGGCTTCGACCTGCCGCAGGTTTTCGCGCGCCAGATTCAGATTCGCCACGCGATTCTGCTGGTCGCGCAGGGCGAAAACCAAATCCCAGTAGCCGCGCTGAACCTGCGCGATAACGTCAATGGTCTGGCGGCGAAAATCCGCGTCCGTCTGCTGTAGAAAACGCCGCTGAATCCGAATCTGGCGGCGCGTGTTGTCGATGCGAAAATCCCGCAGAAGCGGCTGCGTGTAGCCGACGCCCAAACCCGAAGAATAAAGCGCGCCGCCCGACGAAGGGTTGCCCGAAGTCAACTGCGACTGCGAAAAGCTGTTTTCGGTGCGCACGTTGTCGAAAAAGATTCGATAATTTCCTCCGCCGCGCCGGACCAAGCCCGAAACGTCCGAATTCACGCGAAAATCATTGGTCGCGCGCGAGCCGGTCGTCGAGTTGCGCGTCAACGTCGGCGAAACCGAAAAAACCGGGTCGTAAACGCCGAGCTGCGAGCGCAGCTGCGTTTCCTGAAAACGCACGTCGTCGCGCGCCACTTCAATCTGGTTGTTGTTTTCCAGAGCGCGGCGAATGGCTTCGTTCAGCGTGAGCGGCAGGGTTTCGGAGGTTTGCACGCCGACCCGGTGCAGAATATTGACGTTGCTGACGGATTCGACCGGCTTTTCGATATTTTCTTCCGGTTTTTCGGAAGATTTTTCGACGGTCGAGCCGACGCTGTTTCTGGCAATCTGCGGCGCGGTCGCCGGCGCGGGCGACGTCTGCGCCTGAACCGAAAATAAATCGCACAAACCTGCGGTCAGGCTCAAAACGAGAGCGAAAAAAGCAGTGCGATAAAATAATTTCATTTTAAAATTGGCTCCAGATATGAAAACTTTTTTGTAGAAATGCGAACAAAGACTCAAGCCATATTACGATAAATTTTTTCCGTTAGTTTCAAAAAAAGACTTAAACCGATAACTGATAACTGATAGGTGAGAACTGAG
>DATHBC010000141.1:0-5726 GCA_035296345.1 Pyrinomonadaceae bacterium
AAACGCGCGACGTGCCGGAAGCGGCGATGGACGATTTGACATGGGCGGACGCCGTAATTTTCGGCACGCCGACGCGCTACGGCGGCGCGACGTCTCAGCTGCGCGCGTTTATCGACCAGACGGGCGGGCTGTGGGCGAGCGGCGCGCTGGCTAATAAAATCGGCTCGTCGTTTACCTCGACGGCGACCTCGCACGGCGGTCAGGAATCGACGATTCTCAGCCTGAACACGATTTTTTATCACTGGGGCGCGATTATCGTCGCGCCGGGCTACGTCGACCCGATTCAATTCCAGTCGGGCAATCCTTACGGCGTTTCGTTCACGTCGCAGAACGGCGCGGTTTCGCCGGACGAAGTCGCAATTAACGCCGCGCGTTTTCAAGGCAGGCGCGTCGCGGAAGTGACGGCGCAGTTTTTAAAAGGCAAAGAGTAATTTTGATTGATAATTGATAGTTTTTTCCCGCATTATCAATTATCGATTAACTATTATTTGTCAATCTGCATCAAACGGCTTTATCGCCGCAACAGCAGCAGCATTCAATTATTAAAGATTTAAATAACCAGGAGCAAAATTAAAAATGAAAAGAACCACGTTCTTACTGGCTTTCGCCATTGCCGCGCTGTTTGTTTTTTCAAACTTCACGGGCACCGAAGCCGTCAATAAATCGTTCGCCGAAAGATTCGTTTCTTTCGACGACAAGAAAAACAAACAGGACATCGATTACACCGGAACCTACAGCTTTGACAAGGCGCACAGCTTTATCGGCTTTAAAGTCAAGCATCTGGGCTTGATTGACGTTCCCGGCTATTTCCGGGATTTTACCGGAACGGTAAATTACGACGCCAAAAATGTGGAAAAATCTTCGGTCGAATTTACGGCAAAAGTGACGAGCGTCGACACGGGCGTTGCCGGACGAGACAAGCACCTGCGAACGGCTGATTTTTTTGAAGTGGAAAAATTTCCGGATATGACTTTCAAAAGCTCGAAAGTCGAAAAGAAAGGCAAGAATCTTTTGGTTACCGGCGATTTTACGTTGAAAGGCGTGACCAAACAGATTACGTTTCCGGTTCAGATTGCCGGTTTTCTGCCGCCCGACGAACGCGGCGGCGGCAAAATGGGCATCACGGCGGAAACCTCGATTAACCGCCGCGATTACGGCGTCAACTATGGCTCGACGCTGCCGAACGGCGTCGCGTCGCTTTCCGACAACGTGCAGATAAATCTGCAAATCGAAGCCATTCGACCGAAACCGCAACAATAAAGGATTAGCCGCGAAAAAGCACGAAAGAAAAGGAAAATACAGGGATAACAGGATAAACAGGGATAAATAAAAATCATTTTCTTATTATCCCTGTTTATCCTGTTATCCCTGTTAATTCTTCTTTCGTGCTTTTTCGTGCTTTTTCGTGGCTAATTCTCTTAGCTTGCTATTGCCTGAACTTCCTGCATCACGGGCGGTTTATAACCGAAATGTTTGTAAGCCGCGCCCGTTGCCACGCGCCCGCGCGGCGTGCGGTTCAGAAAGCCGATTTGAATCAGATAAGGCTCGATGACTTCCTCGATTGATTCGCGGTCTTCGCTGATGGAAGCGGCAATCGTGCCGACGCCGACCGGACCGCCGTCAAATTTTTCGATAATCGTCAGAAGCAGTTTTCTGTCGACTTCGTCCAAGCCGAAACGGTCGACTTCCATCGCGTCCAACCCTTTCTGCGCCAGCGCGCCCGTGATTCGCCCGTCGCCCAGAACCTGCGCGTAATCGCGGACGCGGCGCAAAAGGCGGTTGGCGATGCGCGGAGTTCCGCGCGAGCGTTTCGCCAGTTCCGACGCGCCGGTCGCTTCGATTTCCACGTTCAAAATCTCAGCCGAGCGATGAATGATGATTTCCAAGTCCTTTTTCGGATAAAAATCCAGGTGATTGACGATGCCGAAACGCCCGCGCAAAGGCGCGGAAATCATTCCCGCCCGCGTCGTCGCGCCGACCAGCGTAAACTTCGGCAATTCGATTTTTATCGAGCGCGCCGCCGTTCCCTGCCCGATCATCAAATCCAGGCTGTAATCTTCCATCGCCGGATAAAGAATTTCTTCGATTTGCGGGCGCAGGCGGTGAATCTCGTCGATAAAAAGCACGTCGCCTTCTTCCAGATTCGTCAGAACCGCCGCCAAATCGCCGGATTTTTCGACCGACGGCGCGTGAACGGTTTTCAAGCTCGCGCCCAGCTCGTTGGCGACAATAATCGCCAGACTCGTTTTGCCCAATCCCGGAGGACCGAACAGCAGAACGTGGTCGAGCGCCTCGCCGCGGCGCAGGGCGGCTTTCAGAAAAATCTTCAGATTATTAACGATTTTTGCCTGCCCGATATATTCGTCGAGCTTTTTTGGACGCAAAGACAGCTCCGCCGAAACGTCTTCGATGGTTGCCTCGCCGACAATCAATCCGTTGCTCTGCCGAACCGGACTTTCTACTAATTCCAATGCCATTTGAGAAACCTCTTTTTTGTTTTTTATTACCTGTCTATTTTACTCTTTATGCAAGATTGTTTCAACTGTGAAACAAGACGGGAAAATCTAAGGGCACGCCCGGATGCCTGCCCTTATAAATGTATCCGCGTCTCGAATTTACGCGACGAGCTTTAAAACCTGCTGCGTGTTTTCCTTTTCTTCGACGAGCGGCTGGCTTAATTTGGCAACCAGCCAGCGGCGATAGACTTCGGCTTCTTCGAGCTTGCCCGTCCAGCGCGCGCGATTCAGCATCGTCAGAGCCATTTCCAGCGTGTGATGCTGCCCGGCGCGATCCTGCGCGTTGGAAAACAAGCGATAAGCCTGTTCCAGATTCACGACGCCGCCTTCCGCCGCTTTCACGTCCTTAAAGCCGAGCTTTCCGCGAAAGTATTTGGAATAGACATTCATCGTGTGCGCGGTCGAAGTGTAAAGGTCGAAATAGTTGTCGATTAAACCTTCTTTCTGCAAAACCGAACCGATATAACTCGGCTTTGCGCCGCTCAAAACGGCGATTGATTCAATGTCGGTCGTGCCGGCTTTGAAAAGCGACAAAATCATATCTTTTTTGCTTTGCGCCGCTTCCTTCTGTTCGAATCCGACAACATTATTGGTCATTTCTAAAGTCATTTTTCTACCCTCCGTTAAACATTATATTTGATGTTTCATAGATGAAACAAGTTGCCTTTCCAAGTATTTTCGCGGGATAAATTTACTAAATTAACCTCAGTTGTTTCAACACTTACAGCCGGTCGGAAATTATTTTTCACATAACCGGAATAATAAGTTATACTCATTAAAAAGCACGAAAAAGGGCAGATTTAATGGGAAATAAAAGGACGAAAACGATATTCGACACCGTTCTCGCCAGGCAGAAAATCGAACAGGGCAAACGCGCCCGATGGTGGCGCAGAGTCGGCGGCAAATCGAAAGGATTTGCTTATTTAGACGGCGGCGGACAACCGATTACGGACGAAACCGGGCTGCAAAGAATCAAATCTCTCGTCATTCCGCCCGCGTGGAAATACGTGCGAATTTCGCCGGCGGCGAGCAGCAAAATTCAGGCGCTCGGAATGGATACTTCCGGCAGAATTCAATACATTTATCACGCGAAATTTGCGAATAAACAGCAGCGGAAAAAGTTTGAGAAAATCGAAAGATTCGGCGAATACCTGCCGCGCCTGAGAAAACTGACGAACGAGCATATCGCGCTCGAAGGCTTTCCCCGCGAGAAGGTTCTGGCGGTCGTGCTGCGCCTGATAAATTCGCTCTATATCCGCGTCGGCACGGAGCAGAGCGTCAGGCATTACAAAACTTACGGCATCACGACGCTGCAAAACCGGCATCTCGAAATCGGCAAAAAGGGCGAGCTTGTTTTCAGCTTTGTCGGCAAGCATCACATCCAGCACCGAAAGGTTCTGGTCGACGAGGAATTATCGGGCGTGATGCGCGATTTAAAGGCGCTCGGCACGGCGCGCAAGCTTTTTCATTATCTGGGCGACGACGGCAAGCCGAAACCGATTAAACCGAAAGACGTCAACGATTATCTGAAAACGGCGACCGCGCCGGAATTTTCGGCGAAAGATTTTCGCACCTGGGGCGGCAGTCTTTTGACGGCGGTCGAGCTGGCGGAAATCGGCGTTGCCGGAGAGGAAAGACAAATCAAGAGAAATATCTGCAAAGCGGTGAAAAAGGTCGCCGAACAGCTCGGCAACACGCCGACGGTGTGTCGCGGCTCTTACATTCATCCGGCAATCATTAAATCCTACGAATCGGGCGTCACGATTGACGAGTTTCGCCCGCGAAAAACGCGCAGCCGCATCAACCGCCTGCAAACCGATTACGAACCGGAAGAAAAAGCTCTGATTAAGATGTTTCGGGAAAACGGGATAAAGTGGTAAACGGTAAGAAGTGGTAAACGGTAAGCGGTAAGTGGTAAGTTGCAGTTTTTGAGAATCGAATTTTTATTTAAAACTCGAATCTCAAAACGACGAACTTACCACTTACCGTTTACCGTTTACCGCTTTTCCTTATTTTCGTATCAGGACAATCGGCGACTGTTCGGCGGTGCGGATTTTGACGAAGAAATCCTTGACCGAAGCGTATCTCTCGACCGGAATCGTCGCGGCGTTCAGAACGAGCGAGCGTTTGAAAATCAGGCTGTTGTCCTTGACTTCATAGCTGGTCGAATATTTTCCGAAAGGCGTTTCCAGATTTACCGGGTCGGGCATTTCGTCAACGACGAAGCCGTTCGGCAGATTGAAAACGGCGGTTTCCGTAAAGGCGTTTGCCTCCATAATCACCGGATGCGTTCGCTTGTTTTCGGTCAGCCAGAGCGAGTTCAGACGGTCAATCACAACCGGTTTAAAGACAAGCAGGCGATTCTGCATCAACTGTCCGTAAACCGGAGCCTTCACTTCGACATCGAGGTCAAACTGATTTTCGGCGTTTTTATCGACCGGAGTGATTTTGCCGACGCGCGCCGTCGAGATGCCGCGCACGACCCAGTTTTCAATCAGTTTGTTGTAATCGCTGGCTGAGATTGCCCGAAGAAGTTTTCTGTTGTATGCCGCCGACTGTCCCTGCGCGCGCTCGCGAATCACGCCTGTCAAATCGCCGTTTTCGGCAATGGTCATTTCCACGGTGCGCACCATTTTATTGGTGTCGGGCGCGGTGACGGGCATTTTCATCAGCCTTCCTTCAGCGCCCGCCACGAGCAGAGCGAAACTTCCCTGCAAATAATCCGGCAAATCGCCGACCGGCGTATAAGGGTCGGTCGCGTCGAAAATCATCAGGCGTCCAAGCGTCGGGTGCGTGATGATTGTTTGCGCGTTCGTTTCCGCGCTGACTTTGACGGCGATGATGCAGTGATTGAACTGGCGCGGCGAAGCCCATTCTTCGCGCACGAAAGTCGGGTCGCCCGAATAAATCGCCACCGGGTAGGCTTCGATTTTGAGGACTTTCAAAAGAGCGCGCATCAGGTTCGCTTTATCTTTGCAGTCGCCGTAGCCGCGCTGTAAAACCAGCGTCGAAGGACGCGGGCGATAGCCGTTGCCTCTGCCGACGCCGATGTCAATCGAGATGTATTGCAGGTTCTGCACGAAAGTGCCGATGGCGCGGATTTTCTCTAATTCGGTTTTCGCGCCTGCCGTCAGCTCGCGCGCTTTGTTGGCGATGTTATCGTCGATGATGACCGACGGGTCGCTGATTTCCGTGTTCCAGCGCGAAACT
>DATHBC010000142.1:0-2956 GCA_035296345.1 Pyrinomonadaceae bacterium
GCTTCGGGAAAAGCGCGATGCAGTTCCCAGGCGGAAGTCATCGGGCAGACGACGTCGTAGCGTCCCTGCACAATCACGGTCGGAATGTGCCGGATTTTATCGACGTTTTCAATCAGGTAATTTTCGGCGGGAAAAAACGAATTGTTCATAAAGTAATGACATTCGATGCGCGCCAGGCTGAGCGCCTCGTGCTCGCCTTCCCAATGCTCCATCAAGTTCTTATCCGGATAAAGCTTCGAGGTCGAGCCTTCCCAGACGCTCCACGCGCGCGCCGCCGAAATCCTCACGGCTTCGTCGTCGCTCGTCAGACGATTGTAATAAGCCGTCATAAAATCCCCGCGCTCTTCAAACGGGATTTCGTCGCGATAACGCTCCCAGTAATCGGGAAAAATCTCGCTCGCGCCGTATTGATAAAACCACAAAAGCTCTTTGCGGCGCGTCAGAAAAATTCCGCGCAGGACGAGCCCCGAACAGCGGTCGGGATGCGTCTCGGCATAAGCCAGGCTCAGAGTGCTGCCCCACGAACCGCCGAACACATACCATTTTTCGACGCCGAATTTTTCGCGCAGGGCTTCGATGTCGCGAATCAAATCCCAGGTCGTGTTTTCCTGGAGCTCGGCGTGCGGCTTGGATTTGCCCGCGCCGCGCTGGTCAAACAAAACGACGTGAAACGCCTGCGGGTCGAAAAACTGCCGGTACAGCGGAATCAACCCGCCGCCCGGTCCGCCGTGCAGAAAGACGACCGGAATCCCGTCCGGATTTCCGACGCGCTCGTAATAAATTTCATGTATGTCGGAAACTTTCAGCATTCCCGAATCAAACGGCTCGATTTCTGGATAGAGACTTTTCATAATTCCTTGAATAATACAAAATCCCGCCGAAAAAAACTATTGCCGCGCCGCCCATTTGATTGCGGGCTTTTGTGGAATGACGAAAGTTTTAGGCTTTTCTTTATAGAAACAGATTTACTCCCGCGAGATAAGAAACCGAAAGATTCCGTGTCCGGTGGAAGCACGGAATAAAGAGGGAGCATTAGCTTTTTGAAGAAAAGTCGGCTAATCGCTCCCTTTTTTGCGGGCGGGCGAGACGGAAAGTTCGCATTTTTGTCGCAAACCGGCGCGCGAAAAGCCGTCTGTGTGAAAGAGGCAACTTTTTCGTCTGCCGCCGCGTTATAGTTTTCGGAGGCTTTGACGGACGCCTCGCCGGTTGATTGATAAGAATTTACTTTAAGGTTTTATGTTTATGGCATCGTATTTGCCTAAACAGAAAACCGGAATTAACTGATTGATATTTTATGTATTGATTTTAATATTATTTATAGCTTTTAGGTGTTATATGGCTAAAAAAGTTCTCATCGTTGAAGATTATGAAGATACACGCGATTTAATGAAATTTCTCGTGGAAAGTTACGGTTATCAGGTTATCGAGGCGGCGGACGGAATTGAAGCAGTAGATAAAGTTAAGCAGCTTCACCCCGACCTGATTTTAATGGATCTCTCGCTTCCGATGGTCGACGGATTGACGGCGACAAAATTTATCCGGCAGGTGGCTCCGGCATCGGAAATGCCGATTATCGCGGTCACGGCGTTCGGCAAATCATATTATAACAAAGCAATCGAGGCAGGTTGTAACGATTTAATACCCAAGCCTCTTGACTTTGATACACTGGAACCGATTATCAATCAATATTTGTCAGCCTGAGACTGAATTTGTCAGCCTGAGACCGAGATTTTAAATAAAATAAACGGGAGCCGTCTGATTTTCAGACGGCTCTTTCGTTTTCCAATCACTTTCGGCTGACGAATAAATTATTTTTCACCCAGAAGCGCCACGGCTTTTCCGCAAATTCTTCGGCGTAATCGATGCCGATGCGCTTTCCGCTGGCAACGCTTGCGTCGGCAATCGTCTCGCCTTTCTCCAGCCAGACTCGTTCGCCGAGCAAATCCGCGCCGTTAAAAGTTTTGTCGATGCCGAAGGCGATACAGAGCTTGCCGGGTCCGGACGTGAGATTTGCGTCTTTCATCCGCCCGCGCCGCTCGCGCATTATCTCGATGCCTTCGACCGGCTCGACGGCGCGAATCAAAATCGCGTGCGGCGAACCGACCGCGCCCGCGACGATGTTAAACTGAAAATACATTCCGTAAATAAAAAAAATGTAAACCGCGCCGCCCTCGGCAAACATCATCTCGGTGCGCGGCGTCCGCCGATTTCCGTAAGAATGCGCGGCTTTGTCAATCGCGCCCAGATAAGCCTCGGTTTCGACAATCATTCCCGAAACTCTCTCGCCGCCGGAGGTCGGAACGACCAGAATTTTTCCGAGCAAATCCCGCGCAAGTCCGACAGTGTCGTCGCGCGTGTAAAATTCGCGCGGCAGTTTTTCATTCATAAGAAATTAGCCACGAATGAACACGAAAAGGCACGAAAGTAAGAATTAAGAAAATTTAGCCGCGAACTACACGAATTAATTTTATTTTTCTTTCTCTTTTTCGTGTTCTTTCGTGTTCATTCGTGGCTTAAATTATTTTCCGAAATCTTCCGGGTAATAAATCAGCTCGACGATATTGCCGTCGATGCCTTTCGTGTAAAAGGACGAAGTTCCGTCGCGGTGCGGTTTTATCGGGCGATTTTCGCGCGCGGCGGCGGCTTCGAGCTCTTTTAAAGTCTCGACTTTCATCCCGATGTGCGGCGGGTGTTTCGAGCCGGGCGGCAGGAGCGCGATGCCGAAGCCGCGCGCGTCGCGCATCATCGCCCAGTCTTCGTAAATCGTCTCGACCGAAAAACCGAGCCGTTTATATTCTTCGACCGATTTCGCCAGGTTCTCGCATTTAACCGCCAGATGGTCGACCGTTCCCGCAAAACGCAGATTTGATTCTTCCGACATTTCAAAATCTCCTCGCTTCTATTTTAAAGCTAATGAGAGAGAAAGTGAAAAGTGATAGGTGATAAGAAGAAAAAT
>DATHBC010000143.1:0-2489 GCA_035296345.1 Pyrinomonadaceae bacterium
AAGCCGAAAGCCCGTCGGCGGACGGTTCGGGCGATTAAATTTGCAAATTCGCCGGCTGTTTCAAACAATAGACTTTGGACTTTAGACTCCAGACTTTGTATTTTAGTTGTTTATGACTTCTATCGAATACCCGCTTTGGGCTTGGATTGCTTTTTTCGCTATCGTGCTGACGGCGCTCGCCGTCGATTTAGGCATCGCCAACCGGCGCACGCACGCGCCGAGCAAGCGCGAAACCTTTATCTGGAGCGCGGTCTGGATTTCGCTCGCCGTCGGTTTTTGCGGTTTTGTTTACTGGATGGTCAGCAGCCATTTCGGTTACACCGACGAAGCCTACGCGCTGGCGTGGACTAAAACGAAAGAGTATTTTACGGGCTATTTAATCGAGCTTTCGCTGTCGGTCGATAATCTTTTCGTTTTTCTGCTGATTTTCAATTATTTTAAAGTCCCGAAAAAATACCAGCACCGCGTTTTGTTCTGGGGCATTTTCGGCGCGCTCGTGATGCGCATGACGATGATTTTCGCGGGCGCGGAGCTGGTCGAGCGTTTTCACTGGATAATCTACATTTTCGGCGCGTTTCTGGTTTACACCGGAATCAAGATGTTCGGCGGCGGCGACGACGACTTTCACCCGGAAAAAAGCCCGCTCGTCAGCTTTATCACGCGGTTTGTGCGGATTTCCAAGCATTACGACGAAGATAAATTTATCGTCATCCGGGACGGCAGGCGCGTCGGAACCTTGCTGCTGCTGGTTTTAATCGTCGTCGAAGTCTCGGATTTGATTTTCGCGGTCGATTCGATTCCGGCGATTTTCGGCATCTCGACCGATAAATTTATCGTCTACACCTCGAATGTTTTTGCTATTCTGGGACTCAGGACGTTTTTCTTTCTGCTTCTGAACGTCGTCGAAAAATTCCATTATCTGAAATACGGTCTGGCTTTTGTTTTAACCTTTATCGGCGTTAAAATGCTTTTGCCGCTCGCGGCGGAGACGATTCTCTGGCTTTACGGGAAAGATGCGCATACGCCGACCGCGCAGTTTCTGCATAATTTCGTCGATAAAAAATATAACGATTCGCTGATAACGATTTCGCTCACCGTGGTGGTCGTCGCGCTGGCGCTTTCGATAATTCTCTCGCTGATGTTTCCGGCGCGAAAATCCGAAACCGAAGCCGGCGGGGAAACCGAGCCGCCGCCTCCGGGCTAAAATTATTTCCCACAATTTCCGGAATCGGTCTAAAATTAAAACGGCTGCGCAGCCTCCGCTGCTTCCGCGCCAGTTTTCATGCGACAAGATGGAACCGAAGTATCGCAAATTCTACGTTGATTGGTGGAACATCAAGAAAAGCCACGTTTACGGCGTGATAGGGACGATTGCGTTTCTCGGTCTGCTTATCGGCGGCGGCTGGTGGCTGGTAAAAAGCGGCTGGCTGTTTGCCGATGCCGACAGCATAGAAATCCCGAAGGACGCTGCGCGGCTCGAATCTTTTGAAGGTGACGTGCGGATTACGCGCGCGGCGACGCGGCAGACCGAAAAGGTGGCGACCAAAACTTACATTCTGGCTGGCGATACGATTCAAACGCAGGCGGAAGGCAAGGCGCAAATTCGGATGATTGACGGCTCGGTGCTTTCGATTCGCCCGAATTCGACGGTCGTCATTCGCAGCAGCACTTCGCTTTTCGGCGGCACGGACGTGCGCGTCTCGCTGGGCGACGGTCAAATCAACGTCAAAACCGAAGACCAGACGGAAGCTTCGCAAAACGTCGTCGAAATCAAGGAATCGGAAAATCGCCTGTTTTCGCAGACCGACGCCAGCTTTAACATCAACCAGAAATCCGGCGGCGGCGAGATTCGCATCAGTCGCGGCGGCGTCGAGACGAACATCGGCGGCGAGAAAACCGTCATTAAAGATAACGAATTCGCCTCGATTAATAACGGCAGAATTTCGGCGAAGGAAAAACTGCTCGGCGCGCCGAAGCTGATTGCGCCGCCCGCGCTCGAACAAATCCTGACGTCTTCAAGCGGCGCGGCTGACGTCACTTTTCGCTGGCAGAAACCCGACGGCAGCGCCGCCGCCGCCGCGACAGGCTCTTATCATTTGCAGGTTTCGACCTCGCCGTTTTTCGTGGCGGACGGAATGGTCAAGGAATCGGACGCGCTTCCTTCGCCGAGCCTGGTGCTGGCAAACGTCTCGCCGGGAACTTATTACTGGCGCATCCGCGCGACGAACGCTTCCGGTCAGGCGAGCGAATGGAGCGAGCCGTGGCGCTTTACGGTTCTGAAACGCGAGGAAGGCGACGCGATAAACGCGACCGGCTGGCAGGTGGAAAGCTTAGGCGGTCGCGTCTATCGCGTCGGCGGCAAAACGCAGCCCGGCGCGATTGTCCGCGTTTTGGGACGCGAAACGTTTGCCGCCGGCGACGGGAGCTTTATTTTGCAGGTTTCCGCGACGTCGCCCGAGGTCACGGTCGAAATCAGCGACGAGCACGGA
>DATHBC010000144.1:0-1514 GCA_035296345.1 Pyrinomonadaceae bacterium
GCGGTTTTAAACGTGCATCGAGCGTTTCTGGAAGTCGGGTCGGACGTTATCGAAACCAACACTTTCGGCGGCAATACGGTCGTTTTGCAGGAATTCGGCATCGCCGATAAAGCCTACGACGTCAATTTCAAAGCGGCGCAGATGGCAAAGCAAATCGCGAACGATTTTTCGACCAATGAAAAACCGCGCTTCGTCGCCGGCTCGATGGGACCCGGAACAAAACTGCCGACGCTCGGACATATTTCATATCTGGATTTGAAAAAGAATTACGAAGAGCAGGTGCGCGGGCTGTTTGACGGCGGCGTCGATTTGTTTATCGTCGAAACCTGCCAGGATATTTTGCAGACGAAAGCGGCGCTCGCCGCCATCTTTGAATTTTTCGAGAAACAACGAGTAAAAATTCCCGTTATCGCGCAGGTTACGATTGAAACTTTCGGCACGATGCTGAACGGCACGGAAATTTCCGCCGCGCTGACCGCGCTCGAACCGTTCCCGATTGACGTCGTCGGGATGAATTGCGGAACCGGTCCGAAACAGATGACCGAAAGCATCAAATACCTTTGCGAAAACGCGCCGATGCCCGTTTCGGTTCTGCCGAACGCCGGGCTGCCGGAAGTCAAGGACGGCGCGATGCACTATGACGAGACGCCGGAAAGTTTTACGGCGCAGGTTCTGCATTTTGCCAGGGATTTCGGCGCGAACATCGTCGGCGGCTGCTGCGGCACGACGCCCGAACATTTGCGATTGGTCGTCGAACAGGTCGAACGTCTTTCGCCGAAACAACGCGGCGCGAATCTGGTTCCGTCCGCCTCTTCGATTTTCTTTCAACAGCCTTACACGCAGGACAATTCCTTCCTGATTATCGGCGAGCGCGTCAACGCTTCCGGCTCGAAAAAAATGCGCGATTTGCTGGAAAAGGAAGATTGGGACGGGCTTGTCAGCCTGGCTAAAGAACAGGAGCGCGAAGGCGCGCACATCCTGGACGTCAACGTCGATTTCGTCGGGCGCGACGGCGTCGCCGATATGCACGAGCTTGTTTCGAGGCTGGTCACGAACGTCAAAATTCCATTGATGCTCGATTCGACCGAATGGCAGAAGATGGAAGCCGGGCTTCAGCACGCCGGCGGAAAATGTCTTTTAAATTCAACTAATTACGAAGACGGCGAAGAACGCTTTCTGAAAGTTCTCGAACTGGCGAAAGAATACGGCGCGGGCGCGGTCGTCGGCACGATTGACGAGGAAGGAATGGCGCGCGCGGGCGGCGACAAATTGAGAATCGCCCGCCGCGCTTACAAGCAGGCGACGGAGTTCGGCATCGCGGCGCACGATATTTTCTTTGACCCGCTCGCTCTGCCGATTTCGACCGGCATCGAAGAAGATAGAAGAAACGCCGCCGAAACCATCGAAGCCATCCGGCAAATTCACCTGGAGATGCCCGAAGCGAACATTCTTTTGGGCGTTTCAAACATTTCATTCGGCTTGAATCCGGCGGCGCGCGTCGTCTTAAATTCAAT
>DATHBC010000145.1:0-4705 GCA_035296345.1 Pyrinomonadaceae bacterium
TCTAGCAAACAGCGACGAGTTTTTTCACTTGCCGGAAATCCCTGATTACAATCTCGACGGCGGCGGGCAACTGACCTGGACGAGCGCCGTCAAGACGCCTTCGATTGAAAACAACACGGCTTACGCGCAGCTTTTTCCGCACCGGGAAAATAAAAAATCGGCGGTCGTCGTGCTGCCGCACTGGAACGCGAAGGCGAAAAGCTATTTCGATTTGTGCAAGGTTTTTAACCGCGTCGGCGTGACGGCTCTGCGCCTGACCCTGCCGTATCACGAGGAAAGAATGCCGCCGGAGCTCGACCGCGCCGATTATCTGGTCGCGCCGAACGTCGGGCGCACTTTGCAGTCTCTAAGGCAATCGGTCGTCGATACGCGCGCGGCTGTGCGCTGGCTGAAACAGCAGGGTTACGAGAAAGTCGGCGTCGTCGGCACGAGCATCGGCTCCTGCGTCGGATTTTTCGCTTTCGCTCACGATTTGACGATTGACGCTGGCGTTTTCAATCACGTTTCCGGCTACGTCGCCGACGTCGTCTGGCGCGGGCTTTCGACCTATCACGTCAAGGAAGGCATCGGAAATAATGTCAGCCTGGATGAACTGCGCGAGTTCTGGCTGCCGATTTCGCCGATGGTTTACATGGACCGGCTCGCCGCTTTGCCGCCGCGACCGCAGCGATACATTTACACGCTTTACGATTTGACGTTTCCGGTCGATTTATCGCGCCGCCTGATGCAAGCCCTGCGTGAACGCAACATCGAGCACAGCGCCGTGAAAATTCCCTGCGGGCATTACACCCTGGGCGAAAAGCCCTGGGTTTATCTGGACGGCTGGAAGATTGTGAGTTTTTTAAGAAAGCATCTGCGCTAGAAAGACGGAAGCCTGTCCGTCAAGAAACGGCTCAAATATTTCAGGTTATTGCGAAACAAAGTTATAAACAATCGTGCTGTAAAACCGAACTGAATTTCCGCCAATTAACTTAGGCTCGAATTTTGATTTTAATGCTGCCTTTTCTGATACACTCCAAAGCAAAGGATGCCCGGATTTAACTTTGACTGATTCAACATTTCCTTTTTCATTAACCAGAATATCAACTAAAACCGAACCCGATGCGCGAACGGCTTTTGCCGCTTCCGGGTATTCCGGTTTGGCTAAAAAAATCGCTTTGGAATTACATTGTCCGCAACTGATAGTTATCTTTTTTACAGAACTTTGCGAATTCCCATTTTTGTCGATGCTAGTATCAACTATTCCGTCGGGCTTAAATTTATAAACGATTATCGCCTTCACCAAAATTCCCGCGCCGTGATAGAACGGCGAAAATTTTGCCCGCCGCGCAGCCCTTTCGGCTTCTATCCGAAGCAGCGGATGACCTGAAATCGCCGTAGCGCGAATGACATTACCCATTTCGTCAATAATAATTTGAACGAAAGCATTTCCGCTGCACCGGCACGCTTTCGGAAATGCGGGCAACGGCAGAAATTTCGCCTTTTCGTTCACGACCCTTTTTATATCGACGCAATTTTTCGGCAGCGCGAAGTTATAAACCAGAATTCCTTTGATATTAACATTCACCTCGCCGGTAATGAGCGGAACTCCGAACTGGGCTTGCCGCGCGGCGTTTTCGGCGGATTCTCGTAAAAGCTCGTTACCGGAAGTCGCTTTCGCTTCGATTACTTTGCCGGTCGCCAGGTAAACTAATACTTCGACTTCAACTTTCCCTTCAGCGCACGAATTTCCCGCTTCGGGCGGATATTCGGGCTGCGGCAGATGTTTCGCCGCCCCGTTGATAGTACCTCTCTGGATAGTTTTTCTTTCCGTTTGCGCGTCAACGGAAAAGCCGACGGACAAAAATAAAATCAGGAACAAAAGAGTTTTTTTAAGCATTTTTATCGAATATTTTTTGATTTTAAAACCCGTGATTTATTAGACACCGAAAATTAGCCTTTGTTCCCGAAAACCCTACTTTTCAATAAACTCCTTAATCGACGTATTCTCAAAAAGCTGCCAGCGTTCCACGTAATCCAGCGACTCGCCCGGCGGTAATTTTTGCAGCGGCGAGAGCGATTCGACCTCAACGAACGAGCCGGCGGTGTAAACTTCCGTGTTCGAGTTCATATCGGGATAAACCGCGGTTTCGGCAAAATCGAATCTTTTGACGAAAAGCAGGTTTTGCCGCTCGTAAGCCGTCCAGCCCTGACGATTTAAAACGCCGATTTTCTGCGGCTCGGGCTTCGCTTCGTCAACGTGCAGGCGAATAAAATCCTTCTCGAAACGCCAGCGCGAATCGGTCAAATCCGTGTATGACCAGAAAGCCGCCGCGCGGACGGGCAAAAGATTTTCGCCGCTGTAAGGCTTGAAAGGCTCGTTCGGAATTACCGCACAGCCGCCGCCGCGCATAATCGTCAAAGCCCAAGCCGACAGCTCGGTTTCCGCGTCGCCGCGATTCGTGACGCGGTGCTCGACCGTGGTTTCGCTTCCCTTTTCGCCGAGCGTGACGACGATTTCCTTCTGCGTTTTCGTCTGGTTTTCCGGCGGCTGAACGAAACGCGCCGAGTAATCGTTTTCGATAAAATACTCGACCGCAGAATTGTCCGGCGCGTAGGAAAGCGGCATATTTTCCGGCGCAATCCACAAACGATGACCGCCGTAAGGTCGCCATTCGCCGAGCGCCGTCTCGACTTTCGCGTCGCCGTGCCAGCCCAGAATATTTTCGCCGCCTGTAAATCCGTAAAATAAAATTCGCGGTCCGTAGGCGGTCGAGACGATTAATTCCGCTTCGCCGTTGGAAAGCTTCAGGCAATCCGCGCCGTGATATTCGGTTTTCTCAATCATTCGATTATTATAACGAACCGGGCGCGGAGTTTCATTTGCCGGATTGCAAACTTTCGCCCGTGTCAAACGCATCTAATTTCTGCTAAACTCTTTCCGATTCCTGAAACAGCAGATGACCGCGCTTGCCGAAAAACATAAATCAATCGTCGAAGACGCGACCGCACGGCTGATTGCCCGCGCCGAAAATTCGCGGCGGCTGTCGGCGGAGGATTTGTCCGCGCGCGTTTCGGCGTCAATCGAAAAATATGTTCTGCGCGACAACCAGAACGCTTCAAACGCGGAGATAAAAGAATTTATCGACGCGCTGAACGCCGACGATTTGTGTTTGATTGTCGCCTGCGAGCGCAACGACGAAACGGCGTGGAACGACCTTGTAGCGAAATACGACGCAACCGTCAAAGCGGCGGCGCGCAAGATTTCTTCACACAACGACGACGCGGAAGACTTGGCAAGCTCAATCTGGGCGGAGCTTTACGGCTTGAAGGAAAAGGACGGCGCGCGGCGCGGCAAGCTCGGTTATTATTCCGGGCGCGGAAGCCTTGCGGGCTGGCTGCGCGCGGTCGTTTCGCAGCTGGCGGTCGACGAGTTTCGCAAGCAATCGAAGTTTGTCCAGATTGAAGAAGCGCGCGAGTTTGAAAATCTGGCGAACGAATCCGCCGAAAACTCGGAAAATTCAAAAATCATCGCCCGCGGCGACAACCCGGAAGACGTTTTCAGCGAAAAACAAACGCGCGGCGACGTTTCCGCCGCGCTGCGGCAGGCGATTGCCGCGCTCGAAGCCGAAGACAAATTGATTATGAAGCTTTATTATTTCGACGATTTAAAGCTCAAAGACATCGGCGCTGCCTTAGGTTTTCACGAAGCGACCGCGAGCCGCAAGCTCGTCCGCATCCAGACGGAAATCCGCAAATCGGTCGAAAAAATTCTGTGCGCCGAGCACGGCTGGAAGCCGGAAGAAGTCAAACGTTACCTGTCGGAAACGGCATCCAAACTCGACCTGAGCATCGAAAAACTGTTCGGCTGGCTGGCGCTTCTGGCTTGTTTGCAAGATTTTTTACGTTGAAGCGTTCTTACATTTAACATTTATCGTTGAACATTGAACAATTGATAAATGATAAATGATAAATGATACCTGATAAATGATAGAAGGATTCGACAAGGAAATGGATTTTCTGCTGCGCCGGGCGGCGAAAGGCGAAAGCGCGCAAACTTTCGACGCGCATCCGGACGCGGACGAGATTTCGCTTTTCGCCGAAAACGCTTTGACGGCGAAAGCGCGAGAGCGCGCCGCCGTTCATCTGGCGGAGTGCACCAAGTGTCGAAAAATTCTGTCGAATGTGATTCTATTTAACGCCGAAAGCGAAAGTGAAACAATTCACGCCGCAGAAGCGGAAAGCAAACTTATTCCGGCTGCCGCCGCGCCCCTGATTCCCTGGTATCGCAGGCTTTTCGCGTTTCCGCAAATCACTTTTGCGATGGGCGCGCTGGTGCTCGTCTTCAGCGGAGTAATCGCGTTTCTCGTGCTGCAAAATTCGAGCGATATTGAGCAGAACGCGACGGTCGCCAGAAATGAAGAATTTACCGAAAAATCGAGAGGCACGGGCGGCGCAAGCTCGGACGGCGAGACGGAAACAATCGAAACTTATTCGGCTAACAGTTCAAACGCGGCGAGCGCGAATCCGAGCCTGATGAGCAATTCAAATGCGACTTCGACGGCGAATACCGTTGCAAATTCGATGAATGCGAGCGCGGATTCGTTCTCCGGCAACGTCGCCGCGCCCGCCCTCAGGCAGTCTCCGCAGGCAGTCGCCAAGAATGAATCCGCAAACGAAATCGCCAGACCGGAAAATTCTCTTCCGGCAGACGCCCGGCGAAACG